>JAUUYK010000116.1 GCA_030588285.1 Kiritimatiellales bacterium | reverse complement strand
GCACGGGCAAGAATTGCCCCACAGAATAAGGCCAGTATAAACAGGTTATTTTTCATAAATCGCGCCGGTAAATTTGAGTTGAATGCGCGAGCATTCGTGGCTATTCGGGCAAAAAAAAAGTGCTCCCGCAAGCGGTGCACTTTTTTTCTGCTTACTGAAAGTACACTACGGGATCGGGAACGCGGCCGTGAGAGCAAGAACCTCTTCGCGTACTTGAGCTAAAACGGCATCGTTGTCGGCATTGCGAACTACGCGCTTGATGAATCCGGCGATTTTTTCCATCTCCGGTTCTTTCATGCCGCGGGTGGTAATGGCCGGGGTGCCAATCCGAATGCCGGAGGTCACAAATGGGCTCTTCTTATCGAATGGAATCCCATTTTTATTCACCGTGATCGCCGCTTTATCCAACGCAATGGCGGCATCTTTTCCGGAAATATCGGCGGCCGTGAGGTCGACGAGCATCAGGTGATTATCGGTGCCACCGGAAACGAGGCGAATATCGTCGTCTTCCAATGCCGCGGCGAGGGTCTGCGCATTTTTAATAACCTGTTGCTGATAGGTTTTGAATGCGGGTTGCAGGTCTTCGTGAAAACAAACGGCTTTGCCGGCAATCGTGTGCATCAGCGGTCCACCCTGAATGCCGGGGAATACCTGCTTATCGATATCGGCCGCAAATTTTTTCTGACACAAAATCATTCCCCCGCGCGGTCCACGCAGCGTTTTATGGGTGGTGGTCGTCACAAATTCAGCATAGGGGACGGGATTCGGGTGACATCCCGTTGCTACAAGGCCTGCGATGTGCGCCATATCAACCATCAGGTAGGCGCCACAACTATCGGCGATTTTGCGCAGCCGTTTAAAGTCGATGATGCGCGAATAGGCGCTGGCTCCGGCCACGATCATTTTGGGTTTATGCTCATCGGCCAGTTTTTGAACGCCATCGTAGTCGATTTGTTCGGTTTCTTTATCAACGCCGTAGGGAACCACATCGAAGAAGCGCCCGGAAAAATTCATAGGGTGACCATGGGTCAGATGTCCGCCCTCCGCGAGGCTCATGGCCAGCATGGTATCGCCGGGGTTGAGGACGGCAAAATAGACGCCCATATTGGCGCCACTTCCGCTGTGGGGCTGCACATTAACGTGTTCGGCACCGAACAGCTCTTTCGCGCGATCGATCGCCAGGCGTTCTGCTTCATCGACCCATTCGCAGCCGTTGTACCAGCGTTTTGCGGGATAGCCTTCGGCATATTTATTGGTAAAGCGCGATCCCTGAACTTCGCGAACCGCTTTGCTCACGATATTTTCAGAGGCAATCAGCTCCAGATTATCTTTCTGGCGTTGGTCTTCCTTTTTCAACAGGGCATAGATTTCGGGATCGGTATCGTATATCGCAAATGTTCCGGCGGTTTCGGAGGCATAGTCCTTGATTTTGGAAATCCGACGCGCATGGCGGCCGCCTTTAAAATCGGCCGCGATCCATGCTTCGAGAATTTCAATGGCAACGGATTCTTCGGTAAATTTTTGGGAAAGAGCAAGCACGTTGGCATTGTTATGCTGGCGGGCCGACAGGGCCATTTCGGGGCTCATACAGAGCGCGGCGTGTACCCGGGGAAATTTGTTGGCGGTTATGCTGACGCCAATACCTGTGGTGCAAATCACAATCCCTTGGTCCACTATTGCGCTGGAAACTTCTTCGGCCACGGCGGCGGCAAAGTCCGGGTAATCAACGGCGTCAGCGCTGTGGCAACCGAGATCTTTAACGGTAATTCCTTTTTCCTGGAGAAGGTCAACAAGACGGGATTTTAGTGCGAATCCGCCATGGTCTGCGCCAATTGCTATTTTCATAAATTGGTCCTTAATCTTTAGTGTTGTCGGCACGAATAAAAAGGATCAGGTCTGAAAGGGCCCGATCAATCTCATCGCGCGTTTTTTTATACGTATTTAGCGATCCACCAAACGGATCTGAAACATCGGCGGGCACCTTCCCTGTTCCGAACGAGTTAAGCAAGAAAACTCTGTTTCCAACCTCCGGAAACAAATCGAGGATGTAATTTCGGTGTGCTTCGGTCATGGAAATAATCAATTTTGCTGCTCCAACCAGCTCCGGAGTAAGGGATTGGCTTTGGTGCCCGGCCAGGTCAATGTCCAGTTCCTGCAAGGCCGAAATCGCGTGATGGCTAGCGGGGGCACCGGACGGAGCATAAACGCCGGCGGAACGTGCGTTCCAGGCGATCGTTTCGCCGATCCGGTGGCAAAATAGAGCCTCCGCCATCGGACTTCGACACGTATTTCCCGTACATACAAAAAGAACCATATTCATTGTTGGAATCCTTCGCGGTTAAAAATGGGTTGAAGATCTAAAAATGGAATACACCCTTCGCGCAGGCATTCGATTTGTTTTTCATCGACTTTCACCACCGTGCTGGGAATGGCCTGATCCGCCGATGGTCCGCTATCGAGCACCAAATCCGCTTGAATCGAGGCCAGGGCCTCCGCCGCCGTTTTAGTATCGGGTTGCCCACTGAGATTGGCGCTGGTAAGCGCCAAGGTATGCCCACAAAGTTGAGCCAATCCCGCGGCCACCGCGTGATCAGGCACACGATAGCCAATCCAACCCTCGGCGGTTTCCAATACGATCGTCAATGGTCCGGGCCAATATTTCGTGGCCAGCGCCTGAAGGCCGGGAGTCCAATGTATGGCGCTTTTCTTCACCTGTTCTAGATCGGCTGCCAATCGGGCAATCGGTTTGTCGCCATCGCGCCCCTTCGCGGCCATCAGCTTATCCAAAGCGCCCGGCACCGCCGGATCGCACGCCACTCCATAAACCGTTTCCGTCGGCACAATCACTAAACCGCCATCGAGCAACACATCCAGCGCTTTTTTCAGCAAAGCCGGATCTGGATTTAGGCGATCGATTTTCAATAGTTGAATCATGCGGCCGATACTACTGTCCATGGACAGCAAATCAAGGGGCAGCATGTTTTTTCCGTGCCTTTCTGCTCATTGGAAACTACATTCACTCGCTTATGGCAAGCATCGCAAAAGTTGTAGTGGAGATATCGCTGGATCGGGAGTTCGACTACCGAATTCCCGCGAACCTGCAAGCGTCGATTCAGGTCGGTTCGCAGGTGAGTGTTCCGTTCCGGTCGCGGGAGTTGCGCGGGTTTGTCGTCGGCCTTTCCAACTATTCTGCTTTTGGCGATAAGCTGAAAGAGATTCTCGGGGTGGTCGGCGAAAAACCGTTGATTCCTGATGAAATTATGAAGTTGGCGTATTGGATTGCGGACTACTACTGCGCGCCCATCGAAGCCGCGGTCCGCACCGTCCTGCCCAGCGCGGTGCGTAAGCGCGGCGCCAAGCATAAGAAGCAGCTCGTTGTTTCGCTAATCAAAAATGTAGACGAGGCTTCCAGCCTCGTTGCACGTGCCAAGTCCGAGAGCTGCTCTGTCGCAAAGAGGCTGGAAGCCTCTTCTACCTTACCCCCGAAGCAGCAGGACATAGTCAACTGCTTGGATGAATATGGGGCGATGACACTTTCGGAGCTGAAGGAGCGAACGGGATGTTCGGACTCACCCGTGCGGACGCTGGAAAAAAAAGGACGGGTGAAGATTGAGGAGAAAACCATTCAACGCGATCCGCATGCGGGGTTGGAGTTGCTGCGAACAAAGCCGTTCGAATTGATGGCGGAGCAACAGACTTCGTTGGACCTTATTAAGGCCTCGATGGATCAAAAAAAGCCGAAGCCGGTGCTCCTGCACGGTGTGACGGGGAGCGGAAAAACGGAGGTGTATTTGCAGGCGATTCAACACGCCCTCGATCAGGGAAAAGGCGCGATCGTTCTCGTGCCCGAAATTGCGCTGACGCCCCAAACCGTCGATCGCTTTCGCTCGCGGTTTGGTGATTGTGTGGCGGTTTTGCATTCGAATTTGTCCGATGGCGAGCGGCATGATGAATGGCACCGCATTCGGAATGGCGAGGCCCAGATTGCGATTGGCGCGCGGTCGGCTCTATTTGCACCCATCGCGAATGTGGGGTTGATTGTGGTCGATGAGGAACACGAGGCGACCTATAAGCAGGATGAGTCGCCACGCTATAACGCGCGCGATGTGGCGGTGATGCGTGGCCATTTGGAAAAATGTTGTGTGGTGCTCGGCTCGGCAACGCCCGCAATGGAGTCGTTTAAGAATGTTCGCGATGGGCGGTATGAACTGGCCGAAATGCTGATGCGGGTCGACGATCGATCCATGCCGTTAATGCGGGTGGTGGATATGTGTCTGGAAGCCGAAAAAGAGGGGCGCGGCGGAATCTTTTCGGCGGAGTTGGTCCAGGCCATTTACGAGCGATTGGATAACCGGGAACAGGTGATTCTATTTTTGAATCGGCGCGGGTTTTCCTCGTCGCTCCAATGCGAGCAATGTGGCTATGTGGCCGAATGCAATGCGTGTAGCGTTTCGCTGACTTATCATAAACGCGACCATAAGTTGCTTTGTCATATTTGCGGCGGCGAGAAAAAAGTGCCGTCGCGGTGTCCCGACTGCGGCGATCCTGAATTTAAATATGCCGGCATGGGCACCCAGAAAATTGAAGAGGTGCTGGGAAAACTTTGCCCGAGTGCAACGGTGGCGCGGATGGATTCCGATACGATGCGGAAGAAGGATTCGTATCG
>JAUUYK010000124.1 GCA_030588285.1 Kiritimatiellales bacterium | reverse complement strand
GCATATATTCGCTTTAACGATGAGTTTTCTCCTAAATTCTTCCTCTATTATTCATGGTCCGAACCATTTAAAACACAATTCTTTGGCTCCGAAACAGGCAATACAGGGCAAGGAAATGTTGGGATGAAATCTGTGAGACAAACAATCGTCCCGTTGCCTGCCCTCGAAGAACAGCACCAGATCGTCCGCGAGATTGAGACGCGGTTGTCGGTGTGTGATGAGGTGGAGTTGACGATTGTGGAGAGTTTGAAAAAGGCGGAGGCGCTGCGTCAGAGTATTTTGAAAAAGGCGTTTGCGGGTGCGTTGCTGACGTCGGCGGAGTTGTCGGCCTGCCGCGCGGAGGCGGACTGGGAACCGGCGTCGGCGCTGCTGGAAAAGATTCGGGCGAAAAAATAAAATTCACCACAGAGGTCACAGAGGAGTACGGAGGAAGGGCCTCCAAATCCTCTGTGTTCTCTAGCGAAGCGGGTGGTGAAAGTTTAAAAGGATTTAAATTATGACGGATTCAACGATTATTTCAAAGATTTGGAACCTGGCGGGCGTGCTGCGCGACGATGGGGTTAGCGCGGGCGATTATCTGGAGCAGATTACCTATTTGCTGTTTTTGAAGATGGCGGCGGAGCTGAATAAACCGCCCTATAGTAAGGGTCTCCAACTCCCGAGAATTAAGGATGTGGACGGAAATGAAATTGCGGACGGCGAATGCTGCAACTGGGAAACGCTGGCGGGTAAGCGCGGCGCAGAATTAGAATCGTTTTATAGTCAGCTTTTGCGGAGCTTATCCACTGAAAAGGGGATGCTCGGCCAGGTTTTCACGAAGAGCCAAAATAAGATTCAGGATCCGTCGAAGTTGCTGAAGGTGATCAACCTGATTGATCAGGAAAACTGGAACCTGATGGGCGCAGACATTAAGGGCAAGATTTATGAGGGGCTGCTGGAAAAGAATGCGATGGATAGCTCGGGTAGTTCGGGGGCGGGGCAATATTTTACGCCGCGTGCGCTGATTAAAACGATTGTGGCCTGCATTCAACCGAAGCCGATGAAGAGCATTGCGGATCCGGCGTGTGGATCGGGCGGTTTCTTTTTGGCGGCGTATGACTGGATTACCGATTCTCATGCGCTGGATCGGGAGGAGAAGGAGTTTCTCAAAAACCAAACCTTTCATGGTAATGAGATTGTGGCCAATACGCGCCGCATGTGCTTGATGAATATGTATCTGCATAATATTGGGGAGATCGATGGCGACACGCCGATTAAATCGGCCGATGCCCTGATTGCTGACGATGGTCTACGCGTCGATTATGTGTTGGCCAACCCGCCGTTCGGCAAGAAGAGCAGCATGACGATCACCAATGAGGCGGGCGAAGCGGAAAAGCAGGACATGAGCTATAACCGTCAGGATTTCTGGGAAACCACGTCCAATAAACAGCTCAACTTTTTGCAGCACATTAAGAGTATGTTGAAGGTGACGGGCGAAGCGGCGGTGGTGTTGCCCGATAACGTCTTGTTTGAAGGCGGTGCGGGGGAGGAGATTCGTAAACAACTAATGCAAACCGCAGAACTCCACACCATCTTGCGCCTGCCGACGGGGATTTTCTATGCACAAGGCGTGAAGGCGAATGTGCTCTTTTTCAATAACAAGCCCGCCAGTAAAAAAGCGTGGACGGATGAGGTCTGGATCTACGACTACCGAACCAATATCCATCACACCCCGAAGAAGCTACCTCTGACGAAGCAACACTTGAATGAATTTATTGAATGCTACCAACCTGCAAACCGAGCGAAGCGGGAAGAGACATGGAGTGAGTCCAATCCGGAGGGGCGCTGGCGTAAATATACGCACGATGAAATTACGGCACGCGATAAAACCAGCTTGGATATTTTTTGGCTAAAAGATCAAAGCCTGACCGATTTGGATAATCTGCCCGACCCCGACATTCTCGCGAACGAAATCATCGAAAACCTTGAGTCCGGTTTGGGCTGTTTCCGTGAAATTATGGAAACGATTAATGAATCGTAAAGTCTAGGATGGGTCGGAGAGTTGTGCGTTCGATTAGTAGCGGGAGCGTGCCTGCTTGGCGTTTTCGGATTGTTCTTTCATCTGGTTAACCATTTCAAGGGTCAGCGGGATTGGCTCTCTTGGCACAATGCCATCTGCAAATCCCCGCTCGCGTGGGCTGAGGTCGAATTCTTCACCGCGCGCTTTCGGCATACCTTTAAAGCGGTACAAATAAAAGTTTTCGACTTTGTATCGTGCCCAGTCGGTTTTCTTTAAAAACGTTAGGCAACTCGGGATGGTTGGGTTTATTTTAAAACAGTTGAGACTCATCGCAGCGTATAATATTTCCCACCCGTAAAACTCCATGAGTTCAGTTACCATGGCTTCTGCTGATAAACCCTGCAATGGGCTGTTTTGTAGTTCTTCAATGGACATAAGCGTTCCTTCGGTTTATTTTTCCAGCAGGATGCGGAGCATTCGGCGGAGCGGTTCGGCGGCTCCCCAAAGGAGCTGGTCGCCGACGGTGAAGGCGCTGAGGTATTCACCGCCCATTTTCATTTTACGAAGCCGGCCGACGGGCACAGTCAAGGTTCCGGAGATTGCGGCCGGTGTAAGTCGTGCGAGTGTATCTTCTTTGTTGTTGTCAACGACATCGACCCAGTCGTTATCGTTGCGCAGAATTTCCATGATCTCTTCGATTGGGATATCTTTGGTCAGTTTAATCGTTAGCGCTTGAGAGTGGCTTCGCATGGCACCAATCCGTACGCAGATGCCATCGATGGGGATTAAGGGATCGTTCTGCAGAATCTTGTTGGTTTCAGAAAATCCTTTCCATTCCTCTTTGGTTTGGCCTTCCTCGACGAGTTTGTCGATCCATGGAATCAACGATCCGGCGAGTGGGGCACCGAACTGTTCGGTTGGGAGCACATTGCTTTGCAGGCGCTCGGTGACTTTGCGGTCGAGATCGAGAATGGCGGAGGAGGGGGTGGCCAGTTCATCGGCCACACAGTCTTCGAGCGATCCCATTTGTTGGAGCAGCTCGCGCATGTTTTGTGCGCCGGCACCGGAGGCGGCTTGATAGGTCATGGAGGAGATCCACTCCACGAGGCCTGCTTTAAAGAGGCCGCCGATCGCCATCAGCATTAGGCTAACGGTGCAGTTTCCGCCGATAAAATCTTTCTTGCCATCGGCCAGTGCTTGAGCAATGACGGGGGAGTTGATGGGGTCGAGCACAATGGTGGCCTGTTCGGCCATACGCAAGGTGGAGGCCGCATCAATCCAGTAGCCATTCCAGCCTTTGGCGCGCAGTTCGGGATGTACTTTTTCGGTGTAGCCGCCGCCTTGGCAGGTGATGATGGTTTCCATTTCCATGAGTGCATTGATATCGAAAGCATCGAGCAGAACCGATTCGCCCTTGCCCACATTCGGAGCGGGCTGTCCCGCCTGCGAGGTGGTGAAGAATGTCGGGTCAATATGCTCAAAATCATTTTCCGCGCGCATGCGCTCCATTAATACAGAGCCGACCATCCCGCGCCATCCAATCAATCCAGTTTTCATATTGTGAACCATTCCTTTCGGTCTTTATTTGCAGCGTAAATTATCATCTGCGTTGCAGACGGCGCTCGCTATCTATTCAAAAGCTGGGAACGCTATTTGATTTCAATTCTCAATGCAAGTCGCTAACGAGTTGCCTTAAAAAAAATTATGGCCGGTGTGCTTTTAATTATTCTTTATGAACGGTAGAACCTTGCTCCAATGAAAGTGATTCTCAAACATGCGGGCCAGTGGCTTTATTTTAAGCATCCGGAACGGGTGTTGCGGGCGGAGCGGGTTGAAGAGGTGCTTCCGCTACTGCGCGAGGCGGAGGAGTCGGGGCTGTTTGTGGCTGGATTTATTTCCTATGAGGCGGCTTCAGCATTTGATTCCGCGCTGAAAACGTATTCGGCGGATGGTTTTCCATTGCTGTGCCTTGGACTTTTCCAAGCACCGGAGGTGTTGGACGACCTTGAACTTCTCCCAACCGCGCATTTTGAGATGGGCGAATTAACGCCGTCCGTTTCTAAAGACGACTTTATTTCCGCCATCGGCGAAATCAAAGAGCGGATTGCTGAGGGCGCAACGTATCAGGTGAATTATACCTATCGGTTGAATGCCGATTTTTCGGGCGATGCGTGGTCCTTTTTCGGTGAGCTAGTGAAGGGCCAAAAAACCGATTATGCGGCATTTATTGAAACGGACGATTTTTCGATTTGCTCGGCTTCGCCTGAACTCTTTTTTAGGCTGAACGATGGGACGATTACCGCCCGCCCCATGAAGGGTACGGCGCGGCGGGGCCGCACATTTTCCGAGGATTGGAATGCCGCGGAGGCGTTGCGGGTATCGGAAAAAGACCGCGCCGAAAACATTATGATTGTCGATATGATCCGCAACGATATCGGCCGAATCGCCGAGCCGGGCAGTGTG
>JAUUYK010000111.1 GCA_030588285.1 Kiritimatiellales bacterium | reverse complement strand
GAGTGGCTTAAGGTGCTGGACTGCTAATCCGGTGTAGGACTTGTCCTACCGAGGGTTCGAATCCCTCCCTTTCCGCCATATTGTAAGACCCTAACGGGCAGTGAGTTGTAAAACTCGCTGCCCGTTTTTTTTATAAAATAAAAAGATCGGTTAAATGAGGCGTGGTAATGGCTTTTGGTGTTTGTTTTGGTGCTGAAATATCACGGATAAGCATCTCTTTATTCTTCGGGTTTCATTCTCTACACTGCGGTACATAATAAATAGTGCTACTAATTTTATGGGAAGCATCGCGCTTGAAATGAACGGAGTTGGTGATTTCTGTATCGCGGAATTTAATTTAAGGAAAAATGGATGAGTAATTTAATTAGAAAATCGGTACAGGCAATGGCTGGATATGTTCCCGGAGAACAACCCAAAGATGCCGATATTGTTAAGCTGAATACCAATGAGAATCCGTATCTGCCGTCGGCGAATGTGCAGGATATTCTGAATATGGTTGATGTTGCCATGTTGGCTCGCTATCCCGATCCCGTTTGTTTGGACTTGCGGAAGGTGATTGCCGAACTGCACGACTGTGCGGTTGAAAATATTTTTGTGGGAAATGGTTCCGACGAGGTGCTGGCGTTGTGCATTCGCTCGTTTGTGGAACGCGAGGGTTCGGTGGGCTATTTTGATCCGTCGTATTCGCTTTATCCGATTTTAACCGACATTGAAGATGTGGAAAAACGACCGGTTGCGTTGGATGCGGGCTTGGGTTGGCAGATGCCGGCGGATTATTCGGCCTCGTTGTTTTTTCTGACGAATCCCAATGCGCCAACGAGCGTGAGCTATGAGAAAGCGAAGGTGGACTCGTTTGTTGCCGGGTTCGAAGGCGTGGTGTTGATTGATGAGGCTTATGCTGATTTTGCGGATGATAACTGCATGGATTTGGCGTTGAAATACGAAAATGTGTTGGTGGCGCGGACGTTGTCGAAATCGTATTCGCTGGCGGGTATTCGCTTGGGCTATTGTGTCGGAAATCGCGATTTAATCGGTGCGATGCATAAAATTAAGGATTCGTATAATGTGAACTATCTGACACAGGAACTCGCTCGCGTGGCGATTCTTGACCAGGATACGATGAAGGCCAATGTTCAGGCAATTGTTGAAACCCGCCGGATGGTGGCAGAAAAATTGATTGAATTCGGATTTGAAGTTGCTGATTCGCAGGCTAATTTTCTTTGGATTAAGCCGTTAAAGTTGAACGCAAAAAGCGTGTTCGATCAATTACGCAGGGAACAGATTATTGTTCGCTATTTCGAAAACGATGAGCATACGAAAGATTATCTGCGGGTAACCATCGGAACAGCACCGGAAATGTTCAAGTTCCTCGATGCCGTTGAACGTATTACGAAAAGTGGGGATTAACGCTTTTCTACCGGTCGATTTATCCCGTCGATTTTTTAATTCAGAGCGGTTTAGCGTGTAGCCAAAATTCTTCCGGAGTTCACTTGGTTACAATTTTCAGTGGAATCGAACGGAATATATTGCTATAGAAACGCGCTCTTTTAGATAATCTATACCCAGTTGAATTCAGGATTTACACTATGATTACTACATCTCAAATCACAAAACGTTTTGGTAAAACCGTCCTTTTTGAAGACGTTTCGGTTAAATTTACTCCGGGGAATCGCTATGGCTTGATCGGCGCGAACGGCTCTGGAAAATCAACGTTCATGAAAATTTTGACCCGTCAGTTGGATCAAAGCGATGGCGTGGTTTCTGTCGGCGCCGATTGTTCCGTCGGGTATTTGCGGCAGGATCATTCGGCTTTTGACGACCAAACGATTATCGATGCGGTTTATTCGGGGAATCCTAAGCTTTGGAAGTTGCACTGCGAACGTGAATATCTCTATTCCAAAGATGAATTGACCGATGCCGAGAATGATCGGTGTGGCTTGATTGAAGAAGAATTTGGCGATGCAGGCGGATATACGATGGAATCCGAGGCGGCCACGTTATTGGTTGGCTTGGGTTTTACGGAAGATCTATTCGGTCAAAATATGACCGTGCTGCAAGGCGGATTTAAACTGCGCGTTTTGCTGGCGCAGGTTTTGTTTGGTCAACCCGATGTTCTGCTGCTCGACGAACCGACCAATCACCTAGACATGGAATCGATCGAGTGGTTGGTTGAACTGCTTAAGCGGTATAAAGGAACGCTCATCACTATTTCGCATGACCGCTTCTTTTTGAATCAGGTCTGCACGCATATCGCCGATTTAGATTTTAGTGAAATTCGCATGTTTCCCGGAAACTACGACGACTTTACCATTGCCAGTTTGGAAGCTCGTGAGTTGCAGGAAAAGGCGAATAAGAAAGTTGAAAAACAGGCGAGCGACCTTAAAGCGTTCATTTCGCGCTTCAGCTCCAATGCGTCAAAAGCAAAACAGGCGACGTCGCGTAAAAAGACCCTCGATAAACTTGAAATCAAAAAGTTTAAGGCCAGTAGCCGAGTCTCGCCCTTCATTCGGTTTATCCCGAAAAAGCGCCTTGGCGAAAAAGTAATCGGGGCCAAATCACTTTCTAAAACCTACGATGAAGTACTTTTCTCCGACTTTTCTTGTACCATCGGGCCGGAAGAACGAGTGGCCATTATTGGCAAAAATGGCATTGGAAAAACAACGCTGCTTAATATTCTATGCAAGCATATTGAGAGCGATAATGGATCGGTTAAATTCGGCGAAACCGTGGATATTGGCTTGTTCCCTCAGGATGCCTCGGGAATTCTTGATCCGGATGCTCGGGCGATTGACTGGCTTGGCCGGTTCGCTGAAAACGGAGCGTCTGAAGCAGAACTTCGCTCATTCATGGGGCGGATGATTTTCCGCGGTGACGATTCTCTGAAAAAGATTGAGGTGCTTAGTGGCGGAGAAAAAGCCCGTTTAATTCTCTCTAAAATGATGATGCAGGGCGGCAATGTTTTGGTATTAGACGAGCCGACGAATCACTTGGATCTGGAATCGATCGAAGCGCTCAACTTTGGCCTATCGCTCTTTCCCAACACGCTCCTATTTGTTTCACACGACCACCGTTTTATCGCAACGTTGGCCACCCGGATTATCGAAATCACTGAAAATGGAATTGTTGATTATCCGGGCACACTGGATGAATACGAATTCATGAAATCTAGCCGAAAAAAATAAAGAGAACCCAATGATTAAACATATCGTAATGTGGAAGTTTAAAGACGAAGTGGCTGAGTCGGATAAGTTAGAAATGAAACGCCAGCTGGAAGCGTTGAACGGGGTGGTGCCGAGTTTGGTGGATATCGAAATTGGTCTGAATGTGGCCACTTGTCCGCCGGCCATGGATATGGTGCTCACGACGGAGTTCAAAACCACGGACGATTTAAACGCCTATGTTGCGCATCCGGAGCATCAGAAGGTGGTTACGTTTGTGAAGACCCTCATTTGCGACCGCGCCGTTGTTGACTATCAGGTATAATTTTTTCCTCCACAAACAAAGGCAGAGTGCTTCGTATTTTTTGACGAAGCGAGGGTTTAGATGTCTAGAAATAACATTGTATTAATCGGGATGCCGGCGAGCGGAAAGAGCACGCTTGGCGTGCAACTTGCAAAATGGGTATCGATGGGATTCATCGACACGGACCTACTCGTGCAAGCTCGCTCCGGAATTTCGATGCAGGCCTTTCAAGATGCCAACGGCATGGCGGCCTATCAAGCGTTAGAATGCGAAACAGTGCGATCGGTGGTTTGCGAAAATTGTGTGATTGCCACCGGTGGCAGTGCCGTCTATTGCTATGAAGCGATGGAGCATTTGAAAGCGATGGCTCGTATTATTTTTCTCGATGTTCCGGGGGCTGAAATTAAGCGCCGAATCGGCGATATCTCGCAACGCGGTGTCGTGATTAAATCCGGAATGACCCTCGATGACCTTTGCGAAGAGCGTCGCCCGCTTTACCTTAAACACGCGGACCAAATTATCGACTGCTCCGGCAAAACCCCCGACGAGTTGCTCTCCGAAATCCGTGCCTTCGGGTAATGAATTTTTACGCGGCAAAAATACAGTTTTTTCCTTCGGTAAATCCACGCGCGTTTAAAAATTTCCGAATCTCTTTTCGCGCGCCGCGATTTCCAACCATGGGAAGGATAAAGCATGTTTCCGGGGCGGGAATTTCGGTGTGATGAATAACGGGCGTTCCGCAGTTGAGCACGCGCGGTTTTAGGTCGATATAGTGGGTGATGTGTAGTCCGAAGCTTTCTAGAATTGCGGCCCGCTTTCGGGTGACTCGACCGGCTCCCCAAACCATAACCTTCGGATGATGTGGATTATTTTTCTCCAGCCATTGGAAAATGTAGTCGGCTTTGGTTTTGTAGAATGCGTCGATTGAATATCGGTCATCGGTACGCGAAAGACGGTTGGGCGGATCGTTCCAGGTGATGAGTTTTTTATCGACCTTCGCGGCATTCACGCCGTGGGCCATCCAGCGCAACCAGAGTTCGTAGTCCTCCGGGAATGGGCCGTCGCGGTAGGCTCCGAATTGCTCAAGCAATTCGCGCCGAAACAGGATGGATGGATGAGCGAATGGCGATTCCACGAAACGGTTGAGAGCAATGTCGGCGGGTTTAATTAAGGTGTTGATCCAATCGACGTAGGCGGCATAACCCATCTGTTTTTTGTGATCGCCCCCAAATTCGACCTGACACCCGACGATTCCAATTTCGGGGCAGTTCTCGAGGAAGGCGGCTTGTTGTTCGATGCGCTCGGGGTGGCACAGGTCGTCGGCATCCATTCGGGCAAT
>JAUUYK010000032.1 GCA_030588285.1 Kiritimatiellales bacterium | reverse complement strand
TCAAAGAGTTTTTCAAAACGCTCCAGGGTGTTTTTGGATGCGGGACGAACCGCATCCACAAATCCGGTGTACGTGAACCATTGGAATAAATGGCTGTCGGCCATGCGTTGCGAAAGCTCACGAAATGACAGACCAGTAATTGCCAGCAAAATAGTGTGGCTGTAATGCAAGGCGAAGCGTTTTGTAATGGCGCGGAAGTTGTCGGGGTAATATCGGCTTTTCATACGAGTTGATCCGATTCTCCAGCCCCGTGAAGATCAGTATCCGATCCATTTCGATCGGGGTTGCGCGGAGCGTGCGATAATCTTTTGCTCCGAAAACGCAAGGAAGTGCTGGACGAAACTCAGGTTGAAAGTGGATGATCCCTGCGGGCTTCACCTCTCTTTGCTTTAGTAACAAAAAGTATAAAGCATCTCTTTCCAGCAAGGGAGGCAAAAACGCCTCTCTTGTTCGGAAGCTTCATACGAATCGACCCTGAAAAAAAAGGGGATGGCTTAGCTGGGACAGGCTCTAAGTATCGGCGCATTAGTGTTGAAAAATCTTCTGTTAAAATGGGTTCGTTTTGATTCAAATACTTGCCTTGCGTGTAGGGGTTCTAGCTTTTTCTTGCACCAAGCCGACGCTCTTTTTGTTTGTTTCTGGAGATGTTAAAGAAGTGTTTATTTCGGCATGGGGGGGGCTCAGTTTGTAAGCTGACTATTTTAATTTATAATCCATCTTAAAAGAACTAGTTTTGAATAAGGTTTGACGAGGGGTTGGGTTCTGGGTATTCATGAAGGCGCTCGATTGAAATAGGTTTTTGATGCGAGTACTAATAATCGCCTAAAAAACGATGTTAGGTCATATATAAAAGGAGAAAAATATGAACAAAAGCAAAGTTATGTTGGTTGCCGGAGTAGTATGTCTCGGCATTGCCACCTCCGCGAGCGCATCAATTGTCGCCAACGGAGATTTCGAAACGGTCGTAATCCGGAATGGTATGGGAAACGGCGGCCTTGCATACACTCTGGATACGCTGACCGGCGCTGTCATCGCCGACGGGGGAACTCAAGCTGGGGTCAACGAGTGGGTGTGGTCAAACGACGATGCCGTTCCAGCATACGACGAAACAGGCGGTAACGGTAGCTTCATTAGTAATTTTGCTGAAAAGATCAATACTCGGGCCATTCTTCAGTTTGCTCAAGACGACAAAGCAACGACGGGTTTTGTTAACATCAATTTTGATGTGATGTTCAACGAGGGTGCAGGCTCTGACCTGCGACTCTATGCAGAACTTTATGCATGGAATGACGGTGATTCAAGCCCCGAACTCACGTTTGGTGGAGCGAGTACCCAACCCGCTATTCCGGCCTACAATGAGACAGTCCTTAACGGTGCAGCCACAATATTCACCAAGCAGATCCATGCCTCAGACGTTGCGGATTCCGCCTGGACGACGATATCGCTTGCCGCCGGTGTGGATCTTGGAACGACGGGCTACGATTATTACACATGGAGAATTGGTTCGGTCGATAAACTGGCCGGCGACACCTTCGCTTTCGACAACCTGACGGTCGTGGCTGTTCCAGAACCAGCCACACTGGGTATGGTTGCAATTTTTGGTGGTGGCATCCTCTTCATTCGCCGCAAGCTAATGATGTAACCCTCGGGTAAATCATTCAAACATCCCTGTCGGCTCACGCTGGCGGGGATTTTTTTTTGCTTGGAATATGTCCTAAAAAGGGAGTGAAGAACCTGCGTTGATCAACCCGGTTTTTTTTTAAGTTTATTTGTAAGCGCCCGAAAAGGAATGCTTAAAGTTGAGAGAGGTATTCGATCTCCGCACGAGTTGTGATACGGTATCGATTCTCACTTTTAAAATAGGTTCCCGACTATGATGCCCAAAAATTGGATTTCCGACCTGCGTGTATATGAACCCGGCAAGCCGATCGAAGAAGTTGCCCGCGAGCTGGGATTCGATGATATTGCATCGATCGTTAAGGTCGCCTCTAATGAAAATGAACTTGGCCCTTCGCCTATGGCGGTTGAGGCGATGCGGGAGTCGATTTCTGAAATGCACCGCTATCCCGATGGAGGCGCCTTTTATCTGAAAAAGAAACTCGCCGAAAAACTCGGTGTTGAATCTGAAAATCTCCTTTTCGGAAGCGGGAGTAATGAACTGATTGTTTTTCTGGGCCACGTTTTTCTGGGGCAGGGGAATAATCTTGTGATGGGGGCCGAAGCCTTTGCTGTCTATTTTCTGGTGGCCTCGCTTTATCGGGCCGATACCATCCGCGTGGCCATGCCTGAGCATACACATGACCTCAACGCCATGCTTCATGCGATCACTTCCGAAACGCGACTTGTGGCTATCTGTAACCCTAATAACCCGACCGGAACTATGGTTTCGCCTGCGGCGATCGATGATTTTATTGAAAAATTGCCCGATCATGTTGTGGCTGTTTTTGACGAGGCCTATCACGAGCTCATGCCCGAAGGTATGAAGCCTGATCTGCTTAAGCAGATTCGGGCCGGCAAAAAAAATATTATTGTTCTGCGCACCTTTTCTAAAGCCTATGGACTTGCTGGCCTTCGCATCGGTTATGCTATTGCTCACCCGGAACTCATCGCTCAGCTTAATAAAATTCGCCAGCCCTTTAATGTTAATGCCATGGCGCAGTCGGCCGCCATGGCTGCGCTCGATGATGTGACTCATATTGTTGAAACCCGCGAAATGGTTTTTCGGGGGTTGGCGTTTTTTAATCGAGAGCTGCCCAAATTAGGGATCGAAGTGGTGCCGTCCGGCGCCAATTTCATCCTTTGTAAAACAGGAAGTGGCCGAGAAACCTTCGAGGCGCTCCAGCGATTAAAGATTATTGTTCGGCCGATGGATCCCTATGGATTGCCCGATTATATTCGTATTACCATTGGTACTCCTGCACAAAACCGAACTCTGCTCGAGGCCTTGAAAAGGATACGGATGTAGATTTTATTTTTATTTTTATCATCACCGCTTGACTCGGCAAAAGGAATGGGTACTATGTGCGCTCCTTTGAAGGGAAAGGGGCGTTTAGCTCAGTTGGTTAGAGCATCTCGTTTACACCGAGAGGGTCAGCGGTTCGAATCCGTTAACGCCCACCATTTTAAGGGCTGGAACATTTGTTCCAGCCCTTTTTTTATGTCCACTCCTTGAATTTCTAATAAAAAAGCCCGAGAGAGAGCTCTCGGGCTGTACTATGTCTCTGCAGCAAAGGCAGAGAATGTTGCTTGCTTTAGCCGGCAGAAATGGCTTCTACCGGACAAGAGTCGGTGCAAGCCGCGCAATCGGTGCAGGTGTTTGCGTTGATCACGAACTTATCGTCGCCTTGGGTAATTGCTTCTACTGGGCAGGCGGGTTCGCATGCGCCGCATGAAATACATTCGTCGGAAATTACATAAGCCATATCGATTACTCCTTAAGTTAGTTAACTATTTTCGCGTAAATTTTTCAATATACCAGTAAAAACCTTGATTACACCAATAAAAATACGGCATAACCCTGTTTATATATAGATTCAATTCAAACAAGGAATGGTCGAAAAATGAGTAATAAAGAGTTAGAAATGCCGGAAGAGGTACGACAGTCGGTGGAGGAGGCCTGGCCGCTGTTTGTGGATTTTTTAAAGAAGAAGGATGCGCGGGTTACTCAGGCACGTAAAATTGTTTTAACACAAGTTTTTTTACGGCATGACCATTTTTGTGCGGATGATTTGGCGGCCGATCTGGCCAGTGGACTTAATCATGTAAGCCGAGGAACGGTTTATCGAACCCTTGCTCTGATGGAGCAGGCTGGGCTTGTGCGGGTGATTCGTGATACGGATGTTCATGCTCATTATGAGCACACGTTTAATCATCCGCACCATGAACACATGATTTGTGATAAATGTGGGAAATTTATTGAGTTTTCTGACGACGATATTATGGAACTAATTGATGTCGCCTGCAAAAAGATGAAGTTTACGGAACGTAACCATCGTGTTGTTGTGTTCGGTACCTGCGAAGAGTGCGCTAAAAAAGAGGCATGATCCTCTCTTCTTAAAGGGCTGAAAGCCCCGCTTCCTGTCGTTGTTTTGCCTGAAGTTGGGCTTTGAACTCGCGTAGATCACAGGAGGGGCATTGAACTTTCTCCCCTTTAAAGACGACGCAATCATGACTTCCCGAGCAACCGGGTTGTTTTTTACGTAGTGCATTGATCGTTGCCAGAATCCCGATTGGAATGCCGATAAAAAGAAGTGCAATTACGAATAAAGTTAGAAAAGTTGTCATTTTACACCTGTTAATTAAGTTAGACCTTGCTGGAGCAACACTTGACACTTACCTTGCCACGATTAATACTTCAACCCCTTTGTTCATAGAATAATTTGCGGGGTTACCACTCGCCTATCAGTAGGGATGATTTATGCGAAGAAAACGGAGTGAAAATAATCAAGAATACACTGAAAATCGCTTTGAAAAAACGTCGGTTGATAACGGTTTTTATAAGGGTAAATCAGAAGAACAACCTTTGTTTCAGGATGGCCCAAGCCTTGAATCTCTTCACGTTCAAAAAACAGAGCGCCATCAGGCTCCGGTAGGCCGCGGGAAAGAAACGAGTGATCCTCGTGAAAAAGCAGCCTTACTCGGTATTCTTAAATCCATAATTGTAATTCTGCTGCTTATGATTCTATTTTTTATGCTATGGAAGGGGAGTAAGCTCTATGAAGAACGCGATAGGATCGAAGGGGCGCCAATTTCACGTGAAACTGCACTGATTGAAGAATTTGATATTAAAAACCAGGATGCTCGGGAGTTTTTTGTTGAACGAATAGAAATTTGGAAAGAGGCGGAACGCCTTGTGCGTTCTGCCGATACTTTACTGAAACGAAATAATTTCGATCGGGCCCTTTCCCAATGTCAGGATGCGGTTCGTATTTCCCCTTTTCATACGGGGGCTTTGGAACGTTTGGCCGAACTTTTTTTTGAAAAGAACATGATCGAAGAATCGATCAATTCCTATATTCGTCTGCTTAGTATTGATTCCTCTAGAACGGATTTTCTGGTGAAATTAATTAAAGCTCTTGATGCTTATGGTGATGCTCCGGCGGTTGTCTATATGGCTCAGTGGTTTTTGGAAGAAAATCACTATAATGAAGAGATTCAGTATTATCTAGCCAATGCATTTTTTGCTCAAGAGGATTATGTTAATGCAGTTGACGCATTTGGTCGGGTTTTAAAAGACTCCCCTAGAGATGTCTTGGTTCTTGAAAAGCTGGGCTCAGCCCATATAAATCTCAAAGAATATGCAAAAGCCCTCACCGTTTTTGAACAACTTCGGGAAAGTCACTATCGGGATCAAAACTATTATTATAAAATTACCGTTTGCAACGCGCAGTTGGGGAAGAGCAAGGAGACGGTTCAAACGCTTGGAAAAGCGGCTCATTTATTTGGCCAAAATTTGGTTGTGAAATGGATTAAAGATCCTCTGTTAGACCCCGTTCGAAAGGATGAATCGTTTCTAGAATTTTCTGATCGTGTTGGTGGTGAAGAATTTAGAATGTGGATGGAGCAGATTGCCAAAACGATAGACGTGAAAGAGCGCGAAGATATTGCACCGCAATTAATACTACCTGATGCTGGAAAGTTGCACTCTGATTTATTAACCCCACAAAAGTAAACGGTATTTTTGGGCCATGAATATTCTGTTCGTAACTTTCGGAGAATTGGCTGCGGGGGGGCGGAATGCTCGATCCGTATCTGCACTCTATGCTCTCGCTGATGCAGGGCACCAGGTTGATGTGATCGCCCCTAGCGCAACGATCACCAACCATCCGAAAATACGAGTTTTATCAAAATATTCCCCGTCAGATATCGCGCACTACAAACTTCGACTTAAAATTATACGGGTAACGAAGCGTAGTTCATATGATGCAGTCCATGCCGTGGATCATGCCGTTTCGTTTATGGCCCGAATTTGTAAACTCCGAAAACTTTCATTGGTCTATGATGCTACCCGTTGTTTTACAGGGCCCGTTGGCATTGCACCTTCAAAAATATGGATATTTTTCCCCGGATATTTTCAACGAAAGGAAAAAAGAATTCTTCAACAAGCGGTTGTAGTATTAACCTCGTGCAAGATGCTTACTCGTGATCTAAGAAATCAGGTTCCAGAGGCCCAACTTGTTGAAATTAAGGATGTTCCTTTTCAATCCTTACTTTCAAAAAAAGAGATTGATCGGTCGGCACTGCTTTCACGGTTTAAAAAGAAGCCCGCTGTAATTGTGGTATGCCGGGTTCTGAATGAAAGTTCCGCAGAGTTGAATAAGGTGTTAATGAGCGCCAGAAAAATTATTGAGTTCATTCCTGATATTACATTTTTTTTCAAAGGAGTTTCTCTGCCTGAAGGAGAAATGATGGCCAGAAATCTTGATATTTCCGAGGGGTGTATTTTTTTGGAACCGCCCGAGGTCGCGGAGTATATAGCGGCACTCGATATGGCCGATGCCGCCCTGTTTGTTCCGCGTTCAGACGAACGTTATGTTCGCCCAGAAATACTCACCATGCTTCGTTCGGTAGTCCCCATTGTTGCAGTACATAACGAGGCGTATGATGGTCTGCTCACAGACAAAAATAGTGTTCAGGTGCTGTTGAGTGCCGAGTCAATTGCTGAAGGAGTAATTCGAGTAATCAACGAGCCACTTTTTTCGATGGGGCTTAGTTCCGCGGGGCAGCAGTTGATTGCCGAAAACTATTCTTACGCCAGCTTTAAACATAAAATACGAATGGCCTATCAAGAGATGCAGAACAACGCATAGAGGTGTTGCAGTTAACGAGTTTGATTTAGGTTTGAGGTTGAGGCGTCCAGTAATAGGAATTGCACTTTCCGTGGCTGGTGGGATGGTATTCGCCGCCTGCGAATTGGTCTCGGTAACCCTTCTTTTTATCCTGTTACTTTGCTTAATCGTTTGTTCGTTTGTATTTAACCGATCCCGGTTTGCAACCGCATTGGTTTTCATTGTGGTTGCTTTTGTTGCCGCCTGTTGCTTTTTCGTTTCCTCTCCAACGATTTCGCCCGCTTCAGTGAGTCGGATGAAGGATCAGTTGCCACTTCGGGATGTTTCTCTATTGGGCCGGGTATCCGATTTTCCAACGTTTCGTGCATATCGTTCTGGAGCCAAAGGGGTTTGGAGCTTTCCTCTTCGGTGCGAGGGTATTCAAGCATCCAGCGTATGGAAAAAAACAAGAGGGGAGATTGATGTTAGCATCGTGGGGCGCGCATCCGAACAGCCCATTCAATATGGGCAACGAATCAGAGCACGGGGAACACTGAAAAAACGAATATTCCCCCGAGGAAATTCAATCGAGTTAAAAATTTATTCGATCAAAAATTTAGAATTACTCAACCGCACCAAAGTACTATCACTCATCGCATGGGGCCGAAAATTAAGGGATGCAGCCGCACCGCGACTGGAGGTCAATATCGATCGTTTATCCGAACAGGAATCGGTACTTAAAGCGCTCGTACTTGGCGATAGAAGTACCGTTTCTTCCGACACACTCGATCGATTTCGCCGGACAGGAACCTTTCATATTTTTGCAATCTCAGGACTACATGTTGGCATCGTAGGCTTATTGTTGATAATCCTCTTAAAAACAGCCGGAGTATCACGAGATTGGTTCGGTTTATACCTGCTCCCAATTCTTTCGCTATATGTGGTTTCCACGGGCATGAAGTCCAGCGCATTACGGGCACTTACTATGGCTACTATTTTTATGCTGGCTCCATTTTTTCGCCGCAAACCGGATGTGCCTTCCTCCGTAGCTTTTGCTGCAATTATTTTACTGCTACTTAACCCGCTGGAAATTCAGTCGGCCGGTTTTATATTTTCGTTCACTGTCGTG
>JAUUYK010000007.1 GCA_030588285.1 Kiritimatiellales bacterium | reverse complement strand
TTAATCTCTTTGGACCAGGGGCTTTTGATTATGTTTTCCTGAGCGTGGGCGATGGCTGAGGGGTCGATATCTAGCGCATCGATATGAATCTGCACACGGGCGCGCTGGGCCAGCATTAAGCTTAGGATTCCGCTGCCGGTTCCAATGTCGAGCACCCGCGATGCCCCATTCAAGGGAGTCCATGCCCCGAGTAGAATGGCATCGGTTCCGACCTTCATGGCGCAATCTTCGTGGGCCACGTGAAATTGTTTAAAGGTGAAGCCCAGGCGGCGGCGAGTTTTATCGGTCATGATACGGCCGGCCTATTTTATTTGGCAGCAAGAAGGGCGAGTACCGTTTTGAAGGGAATCGCGTTGCAGGCCCCGTAGAGGGGGTTTCCGCGTAGAGAACGCCGGGCCGTGATGGCGGGAGAGTTGAGTCCACAGAGAAAACGAGCTTGCTGTCGGGGTTGGCCGAGAGCGGCGGGGTGTTGCTGCGTGAGAGGCTTTATTTTTGATGAAATGGAAGGGGCTATGGCGGGAGAATGTCGCTCGGATAGCTGGGCGGGCGGATCGCCGAGGCATGTGCCGCAATGCCCGCAAGGGGCGATGCTTTCTCCGAAGTAGTCGAGTAAGCGTTGGGTAAGGCATCCGCTTTCCTGAGCATAGGAAACCATGGTCTCGATTCGTTCAATTTCAAGAAGTTCGTGCTGAGCAAAAAGGAGGTCCAATTTTTGAATGAGCGCGGTGCGATCGACGTGGGGTTGGATGCGGTTAAAGCGCTGGCGGTAGCCCGAGAGTTGGAGGGTGATACATTGCTTTTCCTGAAGATTTTCGAGGGCGCGCAGGATCACCGCGCGCGATTGGCCGGTCTTCGCGATGGCCGTGTCGATATCGAGGGTGATCCATTTCCGTGCCTTGCGGCAGGCGGCGAATAGCTTTTTAAGGAAGGAGGCCTGTGCCGAGGAGTAGTGAGCGAGTATTTCGGCACTGGACTGGTGGGCGGCGAAGCGAATTTCGCTGTAATAGTAGCCATCGAATTCGATCAGGCCAAAGAGTTCCAAGTGGGTAAGCAGGGTGCTGATGACCAGGGGGCGGATATCGTGCGCGGTGGCCAGCTCGCGGGCGGTGATATCGATCTCGTCCGCATCGAGAATCTCGTCGATCAGGCCGGCCATGCTGCTGGCGGTGGGGGTATCGCCATAGACAAAGTTTTCGAGCGTGGTGCAGTCATCCGTGCAGGCAAAGAGTTCGCAAATGGCGGGGGCACCATCGCGTCCAGCACGTCCGGTTTCCTGGAGATAGCTTTCGAATCCCTTGGCGAGGTGATAGTGGTAGATATAGCGGATATCGGATTTGTCGACCCCCATGCCAAAAGCAATGGTGGCGCAGATGATCGGGATGCGACCGCCCATGAAATCTTCCTGCGTGGCGGTACGCTGTTCGGTTTTGAGTCCCGCGTGGTAGGGGGCGGCATTAAAGCCATTTTTAACGAGTAATCGGGCCGTATTTTCGGCATCTTTTTGGAGACTAACGTAGACGATGGCCGCGCCTGCTGGGCGCTCGCGAAGCCGTGTGAGCAGGAGTTGGTCTCGCTCAGTACCGATGCAGGCCGTTACGCGAAATTCGAGGTTGGGGCGGTAGAACCCAGTGTTGACCACATCGCTCGGCTCGATGGCGAAGGCTGCGGCAATATCGTCGGCCACCTTGGGCGTGGCGGTGGCGGTGAGAGCCAGCACCCGTTCGACGTTAAGCGATTTTACCGCCTGCGTGAGCTTGAGGTAGTCGGGGCGAAAGTTATGGCCCCACGCCGAAATACAGTGCGCTTCGTCGATGGCGAGTAGGCTGATATTTTGCCCGCGGATGAGGTTTAAAAACCGTTCGTTGGTGAGTCGTTCGGGGGAGACAAATAGCATCTTGAGGTGACCGCCCCGGATGGCATTGGAAACCTCACGATACTTTTCCTCGGTGAGGCTGGAGTCGAGTCGCTCGGCGTTTATATTTTTAGCCTGCAGGCTATCGATCTGATCCTTCATGAGTGCGAGCAATGGAGAGACCACGAGCGTGAGACCCGGCAGGAGTAGGGCGGTGAGTTGGTAGCAGAGGCTTTTGCCCGATCCCGTGGGAAAGATCGCCGCCGCGCTGCGTCCCGCCAATAGAATATCGATCGTTTCTTGCTGTCCTGCCCGAAAAGAATCGAAGCCAAAAGATGATTTTAATAGATCGGATGGGGTGGGCATGGGAATCCTTTATTCGAGGTTAGGGAGGAATGTACGGCATCTTGTAGAAATGAAAATACAAAAAAAGGCAGGCTCGGAAGCCTGCCTAGGGTTTTTCAATCGATGGAGGGTTTAATGCTCCGCAACGATCTTATCGCCTTTCGCCTGGCCGATATCGGCGAGGAGTTCGCCGAACCAAGATTCGTCGATGTCGAACGGTTTGCCACCGGCGATGCGGGGGAATTCGATGGCGCGGAGTTCGAAGTTTTGATCGTCGTCGTGACCGACCACGCCGCCGATGCCGGCTTGGGCGGATTCGATGGCTTTGTCGCAACACTCTTTAATGAGTTTGAGGTCGGCCTCGTTAGACGCGGCGGCCCGGGCGAAGTAGCCCGATTTTTGGATCAGTACTTTTTCAGCACCGAGCAGTTTGGCGAATTGTTTGCCGAACCAAGCGCCGGGGTTTACGGCATCCAGCTTGGCGTGGCCAAAGGCATCGCGTGGAACTTCTTCGCCGTTGGCTTCCATTTCCTTAACGATGGTTTCGAGTCCGGCTCCTTCAGAGATGAAGATGTTCACGTTATCGATGTTGTCCATCACCTCTTTAAGGCGTTTTGCTTCGGCGGTAATATCGATTCCCATTTCCGGAATAAAGATGGCGTGCACGTCTTTGCGTTCTTTGGAGAGGCCGAGGTTCGGCAGGAAGTTGAGCTCTTCGAGGTTTTCGTGGTAGACCTTGGCGGTGTAGGCGGTGAGCCAGCCGCAACTGCGCCCCATCACTTCGTGAATGATGAGCATGCGCGGATTGGCATTATGCTCGGAAACGACGTTTCCGAAATAGTTTGCGCCCTCTTCGGCGGCGGTCCAGGCACCGAGGCTCTGCTGGATTGGAAAGACGTCGTTGTCGATGGTTTTGGGCAGGCCGACGACGATGAGTTTGTAGTCGTTTTCGGCGAGATAGGCGGCGAGGTCGGCGGCGGTGGTGTTGGTGTCGTCGCCTCCGATGGTGTGGAGTACTTCCACGCCGTCTTTGATGAGCTGGTTAGCGGCCACTTCGAGCGGATTTTCGCCTTCTTTTACGAGCCCCCGTCTTTCGCAGTCTTTCACATTCGTGAGTTTTACACGGCTATTGCCGATGGGGCTTCCACCATGTTGGTAGAGCACGGCCGCATTCTGGCGGATTTCATCGGTGATCTGGATGGAGTCGCCGAGCAGGAGGCCTTTGTAGCCGCCGATGTAGGCGATGATTTCGGTTTCAGGGGAAATTTCGGTGTAGCGTTCGATCAGCCGACCGATTGCGGTGGAGAGGCAAGGCGCGAGTCCGCCGGCGGTGAGCAGTGCAACTTTTTTAATGGCCATAGCGTTAATTCCTTTCTGTTGAGCTGATTAAATTCGAATGCCACATAATGGGAATCGATGCTGAAAACGCAAGCGAGAATTGAGGGGAATGAATCTTCCTATTGGAAAGTCTTGATTGTTTTTGGATTGCATGGAAATGGGCGGGAGCATAATCTAAAGAACATGACATATAGATATGCGATTAAAGAACGATTAAAATTTTCGATTAGATTATTAATCGGCGGAGCCGTACTTGGGGCACTAATCACTGGGTATTTCTGGTGCCAGAAGGAATCTGAAATCGGTCAGAATGTGTTTTTTCTTTCCGCTTCGATTACTGGCGCGGTTGCGTTAGGAAGTCTGGAGCTAGTTATATATTTTTTTACGACTCTCCAGTCGAGGAGGAGGGGTGAAAAAAATTCAACTCGAGCTGAGCGGGTTCCGTGGTGGATTTTGAATAATATTTCACTGATTTTATGTATTGGAGCCATGGGGTTTTTTATTCTGCGGGTTTCGATGGATAATAAAAGTGGATTTGATCTGATTCGAGAGGGCTATTTAATAACGCTACAGGATCGGATTATAGCGAACCCCGCCTTGCTACAACAGACTGAGTTTGTGGAGGGGACGTTGATCCAGATGGCCTTTTCGGAAGCTTATCCTAAAGCGGTGGAGCTCTTGCTGAAGAATGGAGCGAAGGTGGAAGGGATGGATCTGCAAGGTCGGGATCCCATCGTTGTTTCGCTGGGAAATCTCCCTCTGCTTAGCGTTCTATTAGATGGGGATCTCGATCTTAATCAACCGGACTCGGAAGGAATTCCCCCGATCCATCATGCGATTACGAGCCATGCGACTGAAGCCTTTATCATGCTGATTGATGCCGGTGCGAAGATTGATTCGCTCGATAAACTATCCTGTACTCCGCTCTTGTGCGCGGTAGAAAATGACGAACTGCCAATGGTTAAAATACTGCTCAAAAAAGGGGCAGATATGAATGGGTATGATAGTTTTGGCGATACCGCGCTACATAAAGCCACTTGCCGCAAGGATGCTGAATGTGTTCAGTTCTTGCTTAAACACGATGCTGACCCCCGCATATTTAATCGGGATCAAATGACCCCGCTTCATCTCGCTGTTATCGCCGGCGATATGGATCTCGTGGCCCTCTTTTTAGAGATTCCAAATATGATCGGTTTACACGGGGAGAATGGTCTCACCCCGCTGAGCCAGGCGTTAAGAGCGCGAAACTACAATGTGGCCACGTTGTTGATCAAAAATGGGGCAGATATAAATCGAATTTTAGCCAATGGCAACCCCCTGATATGTCGATCGATTCTCGACTGCGATTACCGCACCGCTCGGTTTCTTATTCGAGCGGGGGGGGGATATTTCTATCCCAAATTCCTCCGGTGAAACAGCCTTCGAAATGATACAAAAAAAACAGATCTACGGCCTGATTGAACTCCTTGAGGAATATGGGAATACGGTTTCTTTTTCCGGCAATAATTCTGCTTCCCTCGCAGAATGAGCGCGTTATTTCCCTTTTAAAATGTCCGCAAAAAAGTCGTTTCCTTTGTCGTCGACGATGATAACGGCGGGAAAATCGACGACTTCGATTTTGCGAACGGCTTCCATGCCGAGTTCTTCGAAGTCGATAATCTCAACCGACTTAATATTTTTCTCGGCCAGCAGTGCGGCGGGGCCGCCAACGGAGCCTAGGTAGAACCCGCCGTTGATGGCGCAAGCTTCGGTGACCTCGGCGGAGCGGTTTCCTTTGGCGAGCATCACCATGGATCCGCGTTCTTTTTGGAATCCCTTCACATACGGATCCATGCGCTGGGCGGTGGTGGGGCCAAACGAACCGGAGGGTTTGCCTTTCGGGGTTTTGGCCGGGCCCGCGTAGTAGACGGGGTGGTTCTTAAAGTAGTCGGGCATCGGCTCGCCGCGATCCAGCATTTCTTGAATTTTGGCGTGAGCAATGTCGCGTGCAACAATAAGGGTGCCGTTGAGGCGCACTCGGGTGCAGACGGGATAGCCCGAAAGGGCGGTCAAAATTTCGTCCATCGGGCGATTTAGATCGATGACTGGAGCGTCATCGGCCTCTTTCCCGAGGTTTGCCGGAGCGTATTGAGCAGGGTCGTGTTCGAGCTGTTCGAGAAAAACGCCGTCGCGCGTGATTTTTGCTTTAATATTACGGTCAGCAGAGCAGGAAACGCCGAGGCCGACGGGGCAACTGGCGGCATGGCGTGGCATGCGGATAACACGAACATCATGACAAATATATTTACCGCCGAATTGCGCGCCAATGTTGGAGTCCTGCGCCATCTTCAGAATTTTTTCCTCCCATTCAAGGTCGCGATAGGCCCGTCCCGATTCATCGCCGGTGGTGGGTAAATCATCGAGCGATCCAGCGGAGGCGAGTTTGACATATTTGAGGGTGGCTTCGGCGGAGGTCCCGCCGATCACGACGGCAAAGTGATAGGGTGGGCAGGCGGCAGTGCCAAGGTTGAAGAGTTCCGCTTTGAGAAATTCGCTCAGCCCGTCTTCGGTGAGCAACGATTTTGTTTTTTGGTAGAGGTAGGTTTTGTTGGCGGAGCCGCCGCCTTTCGTGACGAAGAGCAGTTCGTAGTCCATGCCTTTTCCGCTGTAGATATCGATTTGCGCGGGTAGGTTGTTACCGGTATTTTTTTCGGTGAACATATCGAGCGGAGCAATTTGGGAATAACGCAGGTTATAGTCCTGGAAGCAGCGATAAATGCCTTTGGAGAAGGTTTCTTTTTCATCGAAATCGGTCCAGACTTGCGCGCCTTTTTGGCCAACGACGATGGCAGTGCCGGTATCTTGGCAGGTGGGCAATTCGCCGAGGGCGGCGATGATGGAGTTTTCGAGAAAACAGCGCGCCACGAAAAGATCATTTTCGCTGGCCTCGGGATCATCAAGGATGGCGGCAACTTGTTTCATATGGCCGGGACGAAGAAAGAAGGAGACCTCGGCGAAGGCTTCGTAGGCGAGGCGTTCGAGCACTTCGGGGTCAACAACGAGTACGTCTTTTCCCTTAAATTGTTCGACGCGAATTCCTTCGGTGGTGATGAGGCGATAGGGGGTGGTGTCGCCGGTGTGCTGAATGGTCGGGGTGTAGCTGAAGCTCATAAAATATCCTCCGTGTATTCCGGTTTGTGAATTAACGGAATTTTACCATAAAGGGCTCTCCGAAACACAGCGGATTTTTTGTGCCTGTTAAAAACTCGCCGTAAATTCGACTCGTCCGAAAGCTTGATTCTTTCATCCGATTTTGTTTACCGTTTCCTCCCATTAAAAGGAGGAGAATAGAAATGAATTTTATGAAGGGAATTATGCTGGGTGCGCTCATGGCCGCCCCAATGTTGGGGGTTGCAGAAGAAGTAACCAATGTGACCTATAAAAGTAGTATTGCGCTGGGGGCAACCTACAAGTCGGGCAATACAGAAAAATCGTTATTTACCATGAACTTGAAAGCCGATCGATTTTCTCCGAAGAACGACTGGATTAACAGGCTCTATGGTGAATACGGAAAAACCGAAGGCGATCAAACCGAAGGACAACTGCGCGGACAGAGCGATTGGCGGTATAAATTCGGCGGGAAAAACTTCTTCGGCGGTGTATTTGGAGAGGCCTATACCGACTCGATTAAGCAGATTCGTACTCGGCTTAAATTAGGTCCAAATCTAGGTTATTACTTCATTAACCAAGATACCATGAAGCTGGATGTTTCCTATGGCGTGAACTATGCCTACGAACGCACCGCAACCACCGAGCGTGACTATGCAGAGTGGCGCATTGCGGGGAATTATGTGTGGGATATCACGGAGTTATCGAGCTACTACCTCAATGCGGAATACAGTGCTGACGTCGAAGATTATAACGATGGAAACGGATTGCTGGTTACCGGGCTTAAAAGTCAGATCAAAGCCAATTTTTCGCTATTTGTTGAGTTGCGCAATGAATACGACAACATTACAGATGCTCCAGGAATGGAATATAACGACGTCACGATCATGGCCGGTCTAACCTACGATTTAATGTAGACCGTTCTATCGCGGGAAGTGCAAAAGCCGTCCGGATTCCGGGCGGCTTTTTATTTAGGAATTCCGGCAATGCTCCACCACATCCGGATAGGGCATGGTGCCGCCGAAGAGATCTAGAGCCGAGCCGATCGTGACATCAATCTTTCCTGCTCCCGCTGCATTTAATTTTTCCAAATCTTGAAACGAGCGAACGCCCCCCGCATAAACACAGGGGATTGGAGCGTGTTCGGCGAGCAAGGCAATCAGCTCTTCATCCATGCCCTGTTGCTTGCCCTCCACGTCGACCCCGTGGACTAAAAACTCGCAGCAGGAATCGGCTAGTTGACGGAGCGAGGCGGCATTCACGACTGTTTCGGTGAATGTTTGCCAGCGATCGGTAACCACATAATACTGGCCGGCTCTCTTCCGACAGCTCAGATCCAGCACCAACCGATCGCGTCCGGTTGCGGCAACCAAGTGGTTTAAACGGCCGGCATCAATTTGGCCATTTTGAAAAATATACGATGTCACAATCACCTGTGCTGCGCCGGCATCCAGCCACTGAACTGCATTTTCAGCGGTGATGCCACCACCAACCTGCAGGCCATTTGGCCATGCGGCGAGAGCTTCCCGCGCGGCCTCGTCGTTTCCATTCCCCAGTTTGATCACATGACCGCCCGTCAGCCAGTCCTTCTTATAGCGTTTGGCAAACCAGGCGGGTGATTTTTCGGAGACAAAGTTTGTTTCCGGCTCCGTGCCATCGGCCAGCGAACCGCCGACGATCTGTTTTACTTTGCCATTATGTAGGTCGATACAGGGTCTAAATCTCATGGGTTTTATAGTGTCCAGTTACGGATTCTAAAACAAGGGGCAAAAAGGTAAACCACCATAAAATTCAGCCTCGTACTTTTAATCCCATCGAATATTGGAATATATTCCGCCGGTATTCGCGCGGGCAATAGGCATAAAAAAAACGACCTAGAGCAAAGGGGGGAAGCTCTGGGCCGTTCCAAACACGTTACCGCGTTTATGGGGATTGGTTGGTAAATGTATAGACCACTCTAATTCTGAAAAGTTCAAAAAAATTAAACTAATTTTTCTAGGCCCAAAAAGCGGGGCATGTAAAAGCCCCGCTGCCCCGCCTTTCGAGGCATCTGCTGTGAGGGGGCTTTATTCAGCAACGCCGAAGCTATAGATGCAGGTTTGGGTATAGGTTTCGCCGGGGTTTAGCTCGGTGGAGGGAAATTCGGGTTGATTAGGGCTGTCGGGATAATGCTGGGTTTCGAGGCAGAATCCTTCTTGCCGATTATAAACCGCACCGCTTTTTCCGCGTATGTTTTCGAGAAAATTTCCGGCGTAAAATTGCACGCCGGGTTCCGTGGTCCAGCACTCCAGTGTCCGTCCGCTTTCGGGTTCCGTCACTGATGCGGCAAGAACGAGCGCGCCCGGCTGCGTTTGATTAATGCAATAGTTGTGGTCGAATCCGCCGCCCGGCACGGCATCAATAGTTGCCCCGATCGCGGTCGGGGAAAGCAGATCCATTTCGGTTCCCATCACGAGTCGAAGTTCTCCGGTCGGGATGGAGTTTTCGTCGATCACAACATAGCGATCGGCATTAATTTGAATGATGTGATCGTGGTGAGAACCTCGGCCGGCCAAATTAAAATAGCTGTGGTTGGTCAGGTTTAGCACCGGTGTTTGATTGGTTTCCGCAGTATAGTCGATCTGAAGCGAACCTGCGTTGTTTAAGCTGAAAACCACGGAAACCGTGAGCGTGCCCGGATAGTCCTCTTCGCCGTCGGGGCTAACCATCGACATCTTAACCGCGTCGCCAACTATTTCAGCGTTCCAAATTTGTTTATCGAAGCCCAACAGTCCGCCGTGCAACGTATTTGGACCGGAGTTAATCGCTAGCGAATAGGGTTTTCCGGCCAGGGTAAATTTCCCGCCGGCGATCCGATTGGCAAAGCGGCCGCAGGTTGCACCAAAGTAGGGGTTGTCTGCACTTTGATATCCGGCCATATCGTCGAATCCCAATACAACATCGGCCAACGTTTCCGTGCGATCGGGGGTTTCAATCGAAACGATGGTGGCACCATAATTAATGATTTTAACTTTCATTCCCGCTGCATTTTCAAAGAGATATGCATCAACGGATCGGCCGTCGTTGGTTTGTCCGAAAAACTCTTTAGTAAGACTCATAATTTTCCCCCGGTAAGCTGGTCTGGCTGAACTCGTGATTTAGCCTTCAATCCGCTTTCGTTCGATGTTGCATACGAAACGCGCCCTCGACGAAAGGCCTCGTTAAATAGTGAGTCCGGCCTCTCTTTAAAGTCCTGCGGGAACCGGGTTTTGTAGTTGACGCGAGTTCCCGCAGGTAACGATTTTCTTTAGCTCTCGATGCTGCTGAAGAGCGTTTTTCCATTGTCATCGTTGGTGATGGTGAATTCTTCGATGTGGAAGTGGCCATCGGAAACGAAGGTGATGTGGCCATGAAACTCTTTTTCCATTTCGATAAGGGCTTGTTCGTCTTCTGTGCGGAGACGATCGAGCACCTGTGGGTTGACGGTCACGCGCATGGAGTGCGTGCCGTTGCGATCTTTCCGCATGGACTCGCTTACGCGGCGTTGGATTTCAACACTCATAGAGAGCGACGATTTCACACGGCCGCGGCCGGAGCAATAGCTGCAGTCGGTGTAGCCGGAGGTGAAGATGCTTTCTTCAACCCGCTGACGGGTCATTTCAAGCAACCCGAGTTGAGAAATCTGCAAGACGTTGGTGCGGGCGCGGTCTTTTTTGAGGGCTTCCTTCAGGCAACGATAGACGGCGTTTTGATCGCGCTTTGCGCGCATATCGATGAAGTCGACAATCACCAATCCCCCGACATTACGCAGGCGCAATTGGCGGGCCACTTCTTCCGCGGATTCGAGGTTGACCTGTAGAATTGATTCATCTTGCGATTTGCTGCCTTTGTGGCGGCCGGTATTGACGTCGATGGCAATCAGGGCTTCGGTTTCGTCGAAGATAAGGTAGGCACCGGATTTCATCCAGACTTTACGGCGATAAGCGGATTCGATCTGCTTTTCAACTTCAAAATAGTCAAAGACCGGCTCTTCTCCCCCATAGAGTTGCACCCAGTTGCGGGAGCGGCGGGAGAATTTGGCGATCACCTGACGGGTGGCATCGTACATTTCTCGGTTGTCGATGTAGATGCGGTCGATGTCTTCGGTGAGGTAGTCGCGGACCACGCGCTCCGCGAGTTTGGGTTCGCTATAGAGTGTGCACGGTGCGGGCGTATTTTTCATTCCATATTCGATATCTTTCCAGATTTCGAAGAGGGTACGGGCATCGCGGGCGAAGCTGACTTTGCGGGTTCCTGAGCCGGCGGTACGGACGATTAAACCAATGTTCTCCGGTACGGGAAGTCGGGAGAGGACTTTTTTGAGGCGGTTGCGCTCTTTCGCATCTTCGATTTTGCGCGAGATCCCTTTGAGGTGCGTGCCGGGCATCATCACCAGAAAACGACCGGGGATGCTCAGATTGGCGGTTACGCGGGGCCCTTTGGTGCCGATGGCATCTTTGGTGACCTGTACAATGATTTCGGAGCCGACGGGAAAGATTTTAACCATTTCGTTGGGTTTATATTTTTTACGCCGCCGAGAGGAGCTTTTGGCCCGAACGCCTTCTTCGCGTTCGAGACGCGCCGCATCTTCTGGAATCATATCCCAGTAGTGAATGAAGGCATTTTTCTTGAGCCCAATATCAACGAAGGCCGCTTGCAGGCCGTCCTCGAGATTTTGAATTTCCCCTTTAAAGATGCTACCGACGATGCGGTTATCTTCCTGACGTTCAATATGAAAGTTATCGAGCTTACCATCTTCGAGCACCGCCACGCGTGTTTCAAGCGTTTCGATGTTGATGATAATCTCCTTCTTCTCCCTTTTATTGCCCCCGAGGGCTTTAATCTTTTTAAGCATGGTAATTCTCCTTATCTAATTCTTCGTCGCTGGTACACGCTTTGTACCAGTCCAAGTGCGATCATGGTGCTGACCATAAAGGAGCCGCCGTAGCTCATTAGCGGCAACGGCAGCCCTGTGATCGGCAGCACGCCGATCGTCATCGCAATATTCACAAACATATGGCAAAATAACATAACGCTGATTCCCAGCGCCATGTTTCGCCCAAACTCATCTCGGGAT
>JAUUYK010000104.1 GCA_030588285.1 Kiritimatiellales bacterium | reverse complement strand
TGATGGAGCTGGTTAAATTTAATATGGCCTATGTCGCCCGTTATTCACCACGCGTTGGCGCTCGGGCCTCTCGGTGGGAAGACGATGTTTCGCTTGAAACAAAAAGTGAACGATTGGTTGTCTTGAGCGATGTTCTAAAACGGGAATCGCTGATTTATAATGAAAATATGGTCGGGAAAACCTATCAGGTTTTGGTTGAACGAACGGATAAACGGATGGAAGGAGCCTTGATGGCGCGCACCGAAGGAAAGATCCTCGTGCGAATTGTCGATGCACCAGAAAAACTCGTTGGAACCTTCCAGCACGTTGAAATTATCTCCGCTTCCTCCCTCTCGTTAACAGGCAAACTGCTCTAAACCAAAAAAAAGCAACCCGAATGGGTTGCCTTTTTTGTGCGCAATATCGAATCGATATTCGGTGTTAAACGATTGCGTTAATTTCTGTTGCAGCTTGGTCCCAATACGTGACCGGATCTTGTTGGAAACCATCATTTTCAGCGGCAAAGTATGCGGCTTGCTCAATCATCGCATAAACTTGCTCGGCCGTGTATTTCGCTTTCGTGGCTTTCTTTTTAGCCGGAGCTTTCTTTTTAACAATGGCTTTTTTGGCCGGAGCTTTTTTAGCTACGACTTTTTTTGCAGGTGCTTTTTTAACTACGACTTTTTTTGCAGCGACTTTTTTCTTTGCAACCATTTCTAATCTCCAGGTTTATTTTTCCCAACGTCATTTTCAACGCAATGTAGGAGCAACTATCGTACTTTTGCGCAATATGTAAATATTTTCTTTAAATTATTTAGAAAAAGAAGTGGATTAATAGAGGGATTTTTTTTAATTGAATCATCTAAATAAGAGAAAAGACTAAGGATCATCCGTCGTAATCAGCGATAAAATTTGGTAGTCCGATTTGTCGAGCCGGCCGGAGTGCACAAAATTCTGAATCACTTCGAACGCCGCCTGGGCTTCATGCAGTCGTTGCGCAATTTGATCGAGATTAACTTTTTCAAGATCGGAGGGCTGCTGGATTTCAACGAGGTTCCATTCTCCGAATGCCTGCTTTCCAATATGGTGAATGAGGTTGCCCAATACGCGGGTGGAAAAACGGGTTTCCTCGTCGGGAAGGCGGGCCATGAGTTGGTCGCAAAAATAGGAGTAGCAAATCGGCGGCTTTCCATATTTAAGGGTACAGCCCGCAAGGTCCAGCCAGCCGATCCGATCATCCATGTTTTCAAGGGAAAGACCTTGCTGGCTTAACAGCTTCGATAGAAAGGCGCTCCGAAGGGCTTCTTCACAAATGTCCGCCCGACAACAACAAGCCGTGCACATACCGCAGGTGTCGCTGAAAAGTTGCGCCATAAGATCACAAATGGCGGTTTCAAGTTCGGAGTACGGGAGAAATAAATCGTTGATTGAGTTCATGGGATCCTCTTTTCGACCCGTGGTCGGGGCCCTAAAAAAGCGAAAGCTAGCATCCTCCGAATTAGAAAATCGAGCTTAAAGAGAACTCCACTGTTTCAGCGCTTTCCATGGAAAGTAACTTTCGGCATAGTTTCTCCTTTTTAAGGGAGAATTGGATGCTTATACCGCTTTTACTTATTGGAATACTGATCGTTCTAGGCATTGTGTTGATCATTCTATTAACCGGAAATGCCAAGGTAAACACGCGGCTCGATGAATTTAGCCGGCAGATCGGTGCTCGGAATGAACAGGGCGAAGGGCGTATTCAAAAACTAGAAGAAATCTTTCGCGGAGTGGAAAAAGAACTTCGGAACGATGTCGAATCGGTCCGAGTGAAGGTCGATGAATCGCTGGAGAAAAATTCGCGCCAATTGGGCGAGCGGGTAAAGGAGCTGATCGTATCCAATGAAAAACGGCTGGGTGAAATTAGCGATAAGGTCGAAGAACGACTTGAAAAAGGGTTCGAAAAAACCACGGTCACGTTCGCCGATGTGGTTAAACGGCTGGCACTCATCGATAAAGCACAGGAAAATATTGCCAAGCTTTCCTCCAGCGTGGTTTCTCTTCAGGAAGTCCTTTCCGACAAACGCTCGCGAGGCGCTTTTGGCGAAGTGCAACTCAATGCACTAATTTCCAATATGATGCCTGAAAATGGATTTTCATTGCAGCACACCTTCGACAATGGTGTGCGAGCCGATTGCGTGCTCTTTTTGCCCGAACCCACCGGCACCATTTGTATCGATTCAAAATTTCCGCTCGAAAGCTACCAACGTATGGTCGATTTTGAGTTGGGCGATGCCGATCGAAAAACCGCCGAGCAGCAATTTCGCCAGAATATAAAAAAGCACATCAAAGATATTTCAACGAAATACATCATCACCGGAGAAACCTCGGACGGCGCGATGATGTTTATTCCGGCCGAAGCCGTTTTTGCTGAAATTCATGCGCACTATCCCGATCTGGTCGAGCTTGCCCAGCGTGCTCAGGTTTGGCTGGTTTCGCCCACCACCATGATGGCCGTGCTCACCACCGCTCGGGCGGTACTGAAGGATGCCGCCACCCGCGAGCAGGTCCACATCATTAAAGACCTTTTAGATAAGCTATCCGACGATTTCGGACGATTTCAAACGCGGATGGATAAGTTGGCCACACACATCGATCAGGCCAATCGGGATGTTTCCGATGTGAATAAATCGGCGAAAAAAATTACCAGCCACTTCACTAAAATCAAAAATGTGGAGCTCGACGGTGCGGAGTTTCAGGCCGTGGAAGAATCGGACGTTTAAATTAAACCATCCGTTTTTTTCTTATCTTGCGCTTGCTCAAAACGTCGGCAGGTATCGGTCGCCTGAACTTCTTTTTTATGGGCTGAGCAAAACTGCGTGAAAGGATTCACAATATAGTGGGCGCAATAGCGACAAAGGCGCTTATTTTCGGACTCAGCAAAAACCACAACTTTTTCGGAACGATCTGCATCGGTGAAAATCGGCGGGGCATCGATTTTTTCTTTGAACGGAACCTCGGCTTCGGAGGGGTATTCATGGCCACAGGTTGAGCAGGTTAACCGTTCGCCGGCTTTGGTGAACCCGTCATAGATCGCCTCGCGGTTCAGCAGGGTGTCCGCGCCACAATTCTTACAAATAATTTCAACTGCACTCATAGGGGGTAATGCGTATTGCGTAATCCGTGAAGAATCAAGGTTTTTGTTGATTTTCGATGGCATTGCTGTGGATTCCATTTTGATTGCGGCTTTGCCGCGCGAGGTGTTCCGTGGTTAAATAACGGACGTGACTAAATAAAATCTCGGAGAGGTAGTAGGTATGCGAAAAATTTCAGATTGGGGGAATTATCCGGTGATTGAGGCGGAGGTGGCGAGCTTTGATTCCACCGAGAAACTTCGTAACCAGTTGAGTGAACCGGGGGAAGTGATTGCTTTTGGGAACGGCCGTTCCTATGGCGACTCTTCGTTACAAAACCGAATTTTACTGACCCGTCGATTTAATAAGTTTCTTTCATTTAACGAACAAACCGGCGAACTTTGTTGTCAGGCGGGGGTATTGCTGTCGGAAATCCTCGATGTATTTGTGTCGCGCGGTTGGTTTCTTCCGGTCACGCCGGGGACCAAATTTATTACCATCGGTGGGGCGATTGCTTCGGATGTTCATGGTAAAAATCATCATGTGGATGGCTCATTTGGGCACCATATTATTTCGATGGACGTGATGCGGAACGATGGTTCGGTGATTACTTGTTCCCCCACCGAAAATGCCGAGTTTTTCAAGATTACCGTCGGGGGCATGGGGCTGAGCGGAATAATTTTGAATGCCACGTTTCGTCTGCGAAAAATTGAAACCGCATATATCCGTGAAGAGAGTATTCGGGCGGAAAATCTAGATGAAATTATGGATGCGTTTGAAGCATCCAGCGACTGGACTTATTCGGTGGCATGGATCGATTGTTTAGCGAAAAGCGATGCATTGGGGCGTAGCATTATGATGCGTGGTGAGCATGCTTCCGTTGGGGAACTGGTGACCCCTGCGCACAAGCAAACCCCATTGAATTTGAAAAAAGGAATTCAGCTGGATGTGCCCTTACATTTTCCAAATGTGGCGTTGAATAAATTTACGATGCAGGCCTTTAATTTTGCCTATTACAACAAGTGCCGTCCGGGCATTCATCCGCGTTTAGTGGGCTATAATAGTTTTTTCTATCCCCTTGACGCGATTGATAATTGGAACCGAATCTATGGCAAGCGCGGTTTTACGCAGTATCAGTTTGTGATCCCAAAATCCGCCGGTCGCGAAGGCCTGCGTACGATTTTAAAACGAATTAGCGACAGCGGACTAGGCTCGTTTCTTGCCGTGCTTAAATTGTTTGGTGAACAGGAAAATTTTATGTCGTTCCCCATGGGCGGATACACGCTCGCGCTCGACTTCCCAATCTCGCTCAAAACGATGGATCTGTTTAAGGAATTGGATGCGATGGTGGCTGATTATGGCGGGCGACTTTACCTGGCCAAAGATTCTCGAATGGACGCCACCATGTTTGAAAAAACCTATCCGAATGCCAATGAATTCCGGCAGGCCATCGCGATGTTAAACGAAGGTGAAACGAAGTTTGGATCGCTTCAGTCGAAGCGCATCGGGATTACCGGATAATTAACCACGGAATAATTGAACCACCCGCTGCGCTAGAGATCGTAGAGAAAAAGAGAGCCGGGGCAACCTCGGTGTCTCTGTGGTAAAAATAGTTTGTTTGGAGAAAGTAGATGAAGAACGTTTTAGTTTTAGGGGCGACGTCGGACATGGCGCAGGCGATTGCAAAAAAATATGCAAAGGAAGGCTGGAGCCTTTCGCTTGCAGCACGGAACGTGGAGCTGTTGGAACCAATTGCTAGCGATCTTCGGGTTCGGGCAAATACCGAAGTCGTCTCTCTTAAATTTGATGCCGAAAGTTTTTCCAGCC
>JAUUYK010000062.1 GCA_030588285.1 Kiritimatiellales bacterium | reverse complement strand
ATTGATTTAAAATAAATTTAGTATTTGCGTCGGAGTAGATATTTTCCACCCGTTCATACGCGTGGTAACCCGCTCCTGCAGAGGTCGAAAAATGGAGTTTTGAGCGTTCGAACCATTTAATTCCTAGCTCGGCGGTTTGTAAAAATTCATGTTGGATTCCTCGCCGAAAGTCGCGTTGATAAAGCGATTTTGATGCGGCATAATATTTCTTTGAAAATTCGTGTTGGTAATTCTGAGTGAGGTTTAGAAAATCGTCATTTTTTCGAATGTCAGTTCGGCTATATCGGTAGGTCCAATTCCAATCTAGATTATTTTGTTCCCCTTTCCAGGTTAGGTTTCCGTAGAGTCGGTAGGATTCGAATTTTTCATCCTTTTCAACCAGTGAATCGCCCGCCCGACGAAGGGTGTTTGATTCGCGCATAGCAATGGCTAAGCCCGCCTGACCAGACCACGGTTTCTTTTTAGGCTCTTCAGCCGGTTGGAGCTTCATGGGCTCTTTCGGTTCGGGCTCCGAAAGGGCTTCGGGGGGGGGAGAAATCTTCTTGAGCGTTTCGGGTGAGGTTCGGATTACTACAATATCTTTTGTGTCCAAGCTTATAGGGCCAAAAATACTCGATTTAAAAGAAATATTTTCTGCGGTCTTTTTTAAAATCGTTCCCGTAAGGATATCGCCGTTGTTGAGCACAAGGGTATCTTGCGCAAAACTAAGCGTGGTTGCGAGGAGGGCGAGGATAAGATGAAAAATAATTTTCCGGCGAGGCATTTTTAAAATCCATTTATAAATTCCACGGAAAATATCGGTTTGGGTTTTAGGGGTCAATCTCTCGCAATACAAAAAACGCCCTGCGAAAACAGGACGTTTTTTCGAACGGATTTTAGATGCATTTTATCGAGCGGGTGGAGCGTGAATGCAGGCCTTATGCAGGGCATGTGCTGCTTCCATCCAGATTTCGGCGAAGGTTGGGTGAGCATGCACGGTATTGCCAAGTTCTTCGGCGGTGAGTTCCTCTCGCAACGCAATCACCATTTCGCTGATCAAATCCGTGGCGTGCGGTCCGGCGCATTGTGCACCGATAATTCGATCCGTCTCTTTATCGGCTAGAATTTTAACAAACCCTTCGGTTTCGTTGGAGGCAAGTGCCTTGCCCATTCCTCGGAAATAATGTTTTCCAAGGTTGTACGAAAGGCCCTGTTCTTTGGCTTCGATTTCGGTAAGTCCCACGAGTGCCACTTCGGGCGAAGTAAAGATGACACCAGGAATGACGACTTCTTCAATTTTCTCTTCGTTTTTAAGTGCGTGTTCAACGGCGTAGATTGCCTGCGAGGTCGCGGCATGGGCGAGTTGCATCCGGCCAGAAACATCGCCGATGCAGTAGATGTGCGGCACATTGGTTCGGCTGAGTTCATCCACTTCGATGTAGCCCCGTTCGCTAAGAGTCACACCCGCGGCTTCGATATTTAGCCCGTCGGTTACTGGGCTCCGGCCAATGGCAACGAGCAACATATCGGCTTCGATCTGTTTGCCGCCTGCGGTGGCAGTAACACTTCTTTCCGTCGCTTGAATATTTTCCATGGCATCGCCAGTTAGGAGAGTCATACCCAATTTACTTTTCATATGTTTTTTAACAACTTGGCGAATGTCTTTATCGAGCAGCATAAGCACATCGGCGAGCAGTTCAACGATGGTGACTTTCACGCCGAGCCCTGCGGCCATGCAGGCGAGCTCGCTACCGATATAACCGCCGCCAAGGACCAGCAGGGTTTCGGGTAGTTTTTCGAGTTCAAGAAATGCACGACTTTCGACAATACGTTCATGTTTCGGAATGAAGCCCGGAACGGTGGAGGTGGAGCCGGTGGCGATGATGATGGTGGTGCCGGTTATTTCCTGAGTGGCTCCATCGCTTGTTTTAACCGCAATGGTGTTGGTGTTTCGGAAGGATCCGGTGCCTTCGAACAGGGTAACCCCGTGGGCTTTTAGGAGTGAAGCAACCCCTCCCTTAAGAGTTTCAACCACGCCGTCTTTACGCTTCTTCATGGCGGGATAGTCGATTTCGGGTTTTCCAACGGTTATGCCAAAGGTGTCGGCCTGTAGAATTTTTTGATAAACCTCCGCTCCGGCGATAAGCGTTTTGGTGGGAATACACCCGCAGTTTAGGCAGGTTCCGCCGAGCCATTCGCGCTCAATAATGGCGGTTTTTGCACCCAGCTGTGCGGCTTTGATGGCGGCGGGATATCCACCTGGGCCGGCTCCGATAACAATGACGTCAAATTGCATAAGTTTACTCTCCTTAAATAATGATCGGAGTATTGGTGTTTTACCGGCGGAGAGTCAATCGAAAGTCATTTTCAATAATTCAAGCAATCTCTTTATGGCATTGTATATGCTTGTTTTAATGTGGTGGTTTTTTGAAAAGAAAATAAAGAGGATTTGCTATGAAAAATAAAAATGGATTTACTCTGGTCGAGATTATGGTCACGGTGGCGATCATTGGGTTGCTTGCGAGTATAGCCACGCTGGCCATTATGAAATCGGTCACTAATGCACGGATCAAAACGGCGGAGAGCGAGCTTTCTATTTTTTCTGCAGCGGTATTGCAGTTGGCGTGGGATACCGGTCGGTGGCCCAATGGGACGCTCCGAACTCAAGCGGGGAGTGTTGAAATTTGGGATCTTTCCAGCATGTCGTCGGGGTTGATGGTGGCGGATACCAATAATGTCTATCACGACTGGAAGGGCCCTTACTACGAAGGTACAACGGAAGATCCTTGGGGAAATCCCTATTTCTTTGATCCGGATTATAAAGTAGATGGAGTAATGAGAATTGTGGTTGGATCGTTTGGCCCCTCCGGAACGGGGCGGTTTGATTCTGATGAGAATAACATTATTGTCCGGTTGGATGATTGAGAATTGGTTGTGCCAGAAGCGTTCGGTCATATCGTTATCAAACCAGCGCCTTTTGCCATCCATGCTAATGGTTATCTCTAATTTCTTCCGCCTTCCGAGTCACTCATCGGATGTGAGCTGATCGCCTTGATCGGTATTGAATATCTCAGGAACCGTGTCTGTCATTTCCCCGTCCCAGACCTTTCGCGAGTGCCGGTCCATGATGACAAACAGATACACGAACCCTAGGCCTTCGGAAACGAGTAGATCAATCTCCGCGAGATACCCTGGAACTCGCATTGCCTGCGCACGCGGACTTCCGATGCCTAGCTCACGAGGCACGCCCTTTGCGGGAATTCCCAGCGATACGCACTTCTTTTTCAAGCCAGTCCACCTTCATCGACAACTGGCCTACCTTTCGCTCCAGTTAAGCGCGTTCGAGTTCTTCATCCTTGTCCTTCGTGGCATTCTTGCGTTCGAAGAGTTCGGGATCCCGATCAAACAGCTCCTTTTTTCAATTACCGACCTGTACGGGATGCACCTCGTACTTCGTAGTAATCTCGTTGAGGGTGTCGAGGCCTCTGATCGCCTCCAGAGCGATTCGTGCCTTAAATTCAGCCGTGTATTTTCTTCGTTATTTTCTCATAGCTCCTATCCTTCTCGCTTATGGAGCTATACGCCAAAACCTAATTCAACCGCGGGCCCAGATTCTCAAGTCCGCCTCTGCTTCGTTATCGGAGTCGTATCCTAAATAGCCTAATGAAAACAAGGGTTTTGTTGAGTTCGCCAAAAAGTATTTACTATTTATATTTACAACTCGTACGGGATTAGTACTGTATCGCTTCGCTTAGGACGAGTTTGTGACTGTTTAAAGGAGAATAAGTATGGAAAATATTGAACTAGACGCATTTGATTTTGAGGTCGTAAAAGTAGGCCAGCCGGTGCCTGAATTTGAAATGGCCGCCTTCCAGAACGACGAAATTAAAGACATCAAACTTTCTGATTATGAAGGGAAGTGGGTTGTACTCATGTTCTACCCCGCCGACTTCACGTTTGTTTGTCCAACCGAACTCGAAGACATGGCCACTCTTTATTCGCAGTTCCAGGAAGCTGGCGCAGAAGTCATTAGCGTGAGCACGGATACGGCATTTGTTCATAAAGCATGGCACGACACCTCCGATGCCATCGGAAAAGTGGACTACCCAATGGGTGCCGATCCAACCGGCGAAGTGAGCCAGTTGTTTGATGTGTATATCGACGACGAAGGTTTGGCGCTCCGCGGAACGTTCATCATTGATCCTGATGGCATCTTGAAAACGGCTGAAATCCACGATCTCGGTATTGGCCGTAGTGCTGCGGAAACCCTCCGTAAGCTCACCGCTGCAAAATTTGTACACGAGTTCGGCGACCAAGTTTGCCCCGCAAACTGGACTCCCGGGGCTGATACCCTGACGCCGGGTCTCGACCTCGTAGGAAAAATCTAACTTCCCCTAGTTAGTTTCCCCACCCCAGGAGGGCGCCTTGCAAGAGGCGTCCTCCTTTTTTTGTTCCAAGAGGTAAAGAAACCGGTAGGTTTCTTTAGTTTTAAGGGAGGTGGCGCATGCGCTTTTGGGGGGTAATGATGACTCTGTCTTTGGCACTAATTTTTCAATCCGGTTGTTCCAGTAAGCTGGAGAAGCTTGGCCTGGCCTATTCGGGGAAATTTACGGCCGAGCGGGTTCAACTATTAGTCGATGAAACGTGGACCGATGCCGAGGGAAATCGGCACGTGGATCAGGAAGTTTTTGAATCGGTCTTTGAAATGATCGACGAAGCGGAAATTTTTATCCTGCTCGACTTTTTCCTCGTGAATGAGTTTTTCTATCAGCCCGGCTCAGGCCTGCGAAATCTGAGCCAAGAGCTGGCCAATCCGCATAGCGCGAGTAGTGCGCATTGGAATGTCGCGTTGCGTGTGGATGGGGGCGGCACGGCTATGGCCTGCGAGGCAGAGTCGGCCCTTCTTAAAATATCCGGTGCGGACGCATTTTATCCACCCCTCGTTGGGGTTAATTCTGCGACCAAAAATAAGCTGGAGTTGCTGACCGAACGCAAGATTAAGGAGAAAGTTTTGGCGCTGTTGGCGCTGTTGGCGCAGGCCGAACCGGGCGCGCGGATCGATTTGTCGATGTTCTACCTTTCCGATAGGGCGGTGATAAAAGCCTTTGTTGCCGCTCAACAACGGGGCTGCAAGGTGCGTGTAATCCTCGATCCGGCGCAGGATGCTTTTGGTCGCACCAAAAATGGAGTCCCGAATCGACAGTCGGCCGCCGTGTTGGTGGAGGCCGGTATTGCTCTGCGCTGGGCCGATACGCATGGCGAACAGTGCCACGCCAAAATACTCTATGTGGAACACGCCGACCAAATGGCGACGCTACTGTTGGGATCGTGTAACTACACGCGGCGGAATATGGACAACTTTAATTGCGAGGCCGACCTGGCATTCACCGCTTCAGTGAATGAAGTAAATCTGCAAAAATCGCGTGCGGTGTTTGACCGGTGGTGGAATAATTCCAACGGCCAAAATTATACCGTTGAATATTCCGCGTTTGAAGATCCTTCCCGTGTTCGACGTTGGATGGCTTGGTGGATGGAAACCACGGGAATGGGCACGTTTTAAGCGATCCGTAAGTTTTCTGATGATGAATTCCTCATGACTCGTTACTTTCAATCGGGAGGAATGTGGTTTATCACTAAAGCCACTTCTAACAAGGGGTTTATTAATGAAACGATCCAATCTGATTATAGGGCTGCTAAGCGTACTCGTTTTATTCGCCGTTGCGGCGGCGTTTAAACTGGCCTATACCGTGGTGCTTCCGCTGATGATTGCTTGGTTGCTCTCCTATATTTGTGGCCCCGTGGTAAATTTCCTGGTGCACAAAAAGGTTCCGTTGGGCATCGCCGTTTTGATTGTTTTGACGCTGGTGTTGTTTGTCTGCTATTTCTTCGGTGTTTTTCTTGGCGGGCGTATTGCTGCCGTTCTTGGAGAATCGCCCAAATACATTACGCAACTGAATATCATTTATAACGACGTTACAACCAACCTGAACCTGCCGGCTGACTTTTTGGCCGAAGTGAACTGGACCGAGCAACTCGGCCCGAAGCTGGCATCCCTTTCCGGATCGGTTGCGCTGT
>JAUUYK010000010.1 GCA_030588285.1 Kiritimatiellales bacterium | reverse complement strand
GGTTCCGCTGGTTGTTCTGGATCCTGTTTTGGATCTTGCTCCTTTTCTTCCTCTTGCGGCGGATCTTGCGAGTCGTCCTGATCCTGTTCTTCATACTGATCCTGTTCTTCATCCTGCGGTTTATCCTGATCCTCATTTTCCTGTTGTTCTTGATCCTGCTTCTCTTGGTTCTCTTTATCTTTCTGCTGCTGGTCGATCAGTTCTTTGAGCCGGAGCAGTTTCCCATCTTCGGGAAATAATGAAAGTCCCTGCACAACCAGGTTGCTGGCGGAGGACCCGTCGCCATGAATATACATCGAAGCGGCCGGATGAAAATAGGTCGAATCGACCTCCAAATCAGCGAATACGAACAGACTCGTGCTTAAGAATAGGATGGATAGTAGAATCTTCATTTAACTAAGTTTTTCGATGGGAAAAGGTCTGCAATAATTTTCAATACCGCCTGATTTTTCTGGATCGTCTCTTCATACTGTTTTTTTAAATCAGGCTTAATATCGAACGCATATTTCCGGTCATCGGTCTCCGTTGTCAATCGTTGCGTGGCGAGCATATATTGATAGTCCTTAATTTGTTGCAGTGCAATTTGCAGATCCACTTCGGCGGTTTTAACCGCTTTTTGCAGCAGGTCTAATCGGTCTTGGATGATTGGAATTCGCTGCTCAGATTCGCCGTGATCGGGATCAACATTGCCCAAGATATGGTTAAACTGCTTCAGTGCGTGTTGGTAGTTCGTTTGGGCATCTTTCGCTTTATACTCTTGCAACAGCGATTCTGCCTGGTCGAAATACCACGTGCCGAGGTTGTATTCCAACGTGAGCCGGAGCTGTTGCGCCCGCTCAAAGTTTTGCTTGGCGGCCCGATCGTCGGGAACGAGTAAAATCGATTTTTCAAACATATCTTTTGCTTGGAACGTTAGCTCAATTGCTTTTCCGATCTGCTCCTGCCCAGCCAAATCCGTGGTCTGCGCGAGCAGGGCATTGCCGCGGTTAAAATAGGCCTTCGCTTGGAGTTCCAACTCAGACGTATGCAGTGCTTCGTTAAAGCTGTTGGCGGCTTCCTTATAATTTCCCAGCCGATACTGCGCATTGCCGAGGTTATACTTTCCTAGGGCCGGAAATTCCAAGACGGTTTTTTCTAGGGACTCAACCGCATGGGTGTAGTCGCCTTTTTTATAGGCCTTCAACCCGTTATGCATCGATGAGCGAGGGGTTTCCTCCGCGTGCGCAACCGTAGCCATTAGGAGCCCTAGCGCCACAAGAAGCCAGCCGGATTTTCCCCCGATAAATTTGTGTTGATCCGCGTTCATTTTTGGCTCCGCTTTTTAGTGGGTCGCACCATGGCTTCAAGAAGCAGCAGAAGTAGAGCCACGCCAATAAGCCATTGGAATCGCTCCGTCCACGTCTTAGAGATCCGTGATTCATGCTCCTCACGCTGTAGTTCGGCAATGCCTTGCTGGTAAACGCGTTCCAGTCCGAAATCGCCCGGCGCGGAGCGGACGTAAAACCCGCCGGTTTCAAATGCAATTCGTTCGAGGAGCTCTTCATTAAGATGACTTTTAATCACATGACCGTCCTCGTTTTTAACGAGGCCGTCGGAGGTTTCGATCATGCTGCCGTCTTTGGAACCCACGCCGATGGTGAACACTCGAATTCCTTGTTCCTTTAGTTTTTTGAGCAAGACCAGCGGATCGCCGGTATGGCCTTCCCCATCGGAAATCAGAATAATAACCTTGTCTGAAGCGCTCTCCTTCATCTTTTCAAAACTTTCGATTGACGTCTCCAAGGCTTGGAAAAGATCCGTTCCTCCGACGGGCACAATGCCGGCATAAACATCGTCGAGCATCATCAAAAATGCGGCATAGTCGATCGTGGCTGGGCACTGCAAGAAGGCGGCGCCGGCAAAGGCCACGAGCCCAATTCGATCGCCGCGCAGCTCCCGAACCAAATCGCGCACCCCCCACTTTGCCTGTTGCAAGCGGTTGGGTTTAATATCTTGTGCGAGCATACTTTTTGAGGTGTCTAGCGTTACAATAATGCTAAGGCCCCGCTGCTTTACCTCTTCCCATTTAAAGCCCCATTGCGGCCGTGCAAGAGCGGTAATCAATAAAGCAAGGATCGCGAGCCGGAGCACGTTTTTGAACCGGAGTCTTCGGAGTGATAAGCCCGGCAACAGGGTTGGCCAAAGGCCTTGCTGCGCCATGCGGGCAAGCAATTTGGTGCGCTGCTTGATCATCAAACCGGTGATTAATAACAGCGGCAGTAGCACGAGCAACCACATCAAAATGTCTGGATTATTCCATTTCATAGTATTTAACGAGTGAGCCGAGCGGTGTGGTTCCTGGTTAGGGCAACCGTCCCAGTTTTGTTAACCCTAAAAGTTGTTCTATCAGTAAGAATAAAATGCCGGCAATGATCCACCTCTTGGACGCTTCCTCGAAGCGGGTGAAGCGTTCGACTTCGATCACGGTTTTTTCGAGCTGATCGATCTCTTCGTAGACGGATTCAAGCGTCTCTAGATTTTTTGCCCGGTAAAATTTGGCCGCGGTGGTTTTTGCAATTTTTTTCAGGGTGGTTTCATCCACCTCTTGGCGTTGCATAAAAAATCCAGTCCGCGCTCCGCCGGCTCCGATGGTATAGATTTTAATACCAATGGCTTCGGCCGCACTGGCCGCATTTTCCGGAGAAAGGGTTCCTGAATTATTGGCTCCATCGGTTAGGAGAATAATCACTTTACTCGTGGCTTCGCTTTCCCGCAGGCGGTTAATGGCCGAGGCAATGCCATCGCCGATCGCGGTGCTTCTTCCGTCGAGCATGCCGGTGTGCAATCCCTCCATGCGTTGGACCAGCCAGCCATGGTCGAGTGTGAGCGGGGCAACGGCGTAGGGTAATGTTGCAAATCCAACCATGCCAATACGATCATTTGGCCGTCGTTGTAGGAAGCGTTCAATCACATTTTTGGAGGCATCTAGCCGGCTCATCCGGCGGCTGAATTTTTCAAAGTCCATGGTTTCCATCGATTCTGAAAGGTCGATGAGTAAAATAATATCAACGGCTTCGGTTCGCACGCGGCTATCATCGAGGCCGCGTTGCGGTCGGGCAAAGGCCACGATTAGGCAGGCGAGTCCAAGGCTGTATAAGAGCGGGAAAATCGGCTGAATCCGAATGCGCCAACTCTTCGGCAGACCGGCTAAAATTTTGCGGCTACTAAATTGCATCGACTGTTTGCGGATCATGAAATACCGCAACCAGGCCAATAACGGGATCAGCAGGAGCAACAACAATAGGATGGGGGAGGCGAAGGTCATGGAGACGTTGTGATTTCCGATTTTTGATTTTTGATTTCCGGAACGGGTTCTTCGATAAATTTGGTTTGTTCAACGAACTGTTCCGTGGTGTCGAAGGCGGCTTCCATGGTGGAGCGGTCGGGGTGGCCTTTGGCAAATTTAACCATGTCGGCTTGTCGCATGAAGTCCTGGAGAATATTACGTTGGTTGCCGTCGAGTTCGGGGGAGGTGCTCAACTGTTCAATAATCTCTTCCGTGGTTTCTTCGGGTGCATTTAGGCTGAACCGCCCGTCAAGATAGGTGCGTAGAATGAGCGAGAGCTCGGTGTAGAACGGGTTGCACTCCTCGTTCTCCAGCAGGCCCTTTCTTTTTAAATCGGCTAAGGCTTGAATCGCCAGCACATGAGGGGGAATAACCGGAACTTGGGGCAGGATCACCGCTCGGTGCTTCCATAGTTTAGAAGAAATGAGCCCAATTAAAAATGCGATCAGGGCAACCAGAAGTGAAATCCAAATCCACGATGGAATCCGTCCTTTTAGTTTTTGGACGGGTTTAAGGTCGGCGATTTCCGACGTGCTCTCGGCCGTGAGGGAGGTTTCAACGGTCAAAACCACCGAAGGAAAGTTGGTTGTGAAGGTTTCATTCCCGCTTATGCAGGAAATGGGGTTGGTTGAAATGGCATGGTGGCCGAGGCGGAAGGAGGTGATGGAATAGCGCGATTCGGATTGGGTCAGCCCATCTTCGCGCGGAAGGGTGGTCCAGTCGCGTTTCAACAGAACCACATCCTTATTCCGTCCGATTTCTGGAAGTTTCAGAACGCCGTTGGTTGGAAAATAAGCCGTAAGAATGAGTTCAACGGGATCGCCGATTTGGATGGTTTCGCGATCGATGGAGTAGATCACCGTCAGCCGATCCTGCGGGAGGCTCTTTTGTTCCTCCGGTTTGCACCCGACTAGCAGAATTGGAATAAGCCACGGAAGAACACGAATGTGCATGTATTTTTTGGTTTTGGAGCTGTGTTTTTCTGTGTTCATGGGTGGGTGATTATCGCCTCTGAGTGCGTTTCCGGAAAAATTGGATGAATTGTTTGTCGTAGGGCTCGCCGGCGAAGAGGCGGATCGTGTCGATGCCGGCCTTGCGGTGCATGTCGTCGATTCGGCCGGCTCGGCGGGTTTGTTCCAGGTCGAGTTGGTTGCGCACCTTTTTGCTGGAGGTATCAACCAGAATTTTTTCTCCGGTTTCGGCATCGTGCCAATTAATAATGCCGATATCCGGCCACGCGATTTCCCGTTTGTCGCCGATGACCACACTGATGAGATCGTGACGCCGCCCCGTGACTTTTAGCAGTTGTTCGTAGTCGTCGTTAAACATGAAGTCGGAAATAAGGAAGGTGACATTTTTACGGGAGCTGATGTGGTTGAGGTAGTCGAGTGCGGGCACCACATTGGTTCCTTTCCCCTGAGGCTGATGAGTCAGCATTTCTCGAATGAGACGAAGGACATGACGCGTCCCTTTTTTCGGCGGAATATATTTCTCCACCTCCTCGGCAAAAAGAATCAGTCCAATCCGGTCATTATTACGAATGGCGGAAAAGGCCAGTACCGCGGCGACTTCCGTCGCAAGATCGCGCTTCATTTGGGTGCCGCTCCCAAAAAGATTGGAGGCGCTGATATCGACGATGAGCATTACAGTCATCTCACGCTCTTCGACAAATTTCTTAATGTGCGGTGCCCCGGTGCGGGCTGTCACATTCCAGTCGATCGACCGAATGTCGTCGCCGGGCACATATTCGCGTACCTCGTCGAACTCCATTCCGCGCCCCTTAAAGGTGGAATGGTACTGCCCGGCAAACACGTCGTTCACGGCGTGTTTTGTCGAAATTTGAATTCGGCGAACTTTCTTCAGTAGTTCTTTGTGGTCGAGTGGCTGTGCCATTTTGTTTAACTCGCAATGGGCCTACGGAACGGGGATTTCGGAGAGAATTTTCTCAATCAAATCTTCGCTGGTGAGTTCTTCCGCTTCGGCTTCGTAGGAGATGATGACCCGGTGGCGGAGCACATCTTGAGCAATGGATTTAACATCTTGCGGGGTGACGTAGCCGCGGCCTTGCATGAAGGCGTGGGCGCGCGCCCCCATGGTGAGGTTGATGGTTGCGCGCGGGGAGGCTCCATATTGCAGGTAGTCTTTTATATCGAGGTTATATTTTTCCGGCTCGCGGGAGGCAAAGACGATGGCGAGGATGTAGTCTTTTATTTTTTCATCGATGTAGATCTCGTCGATAATTTCGCGTGCTTTTAAGATTTCGTCGGGATGCAAGACGGGGTTGATGGCAATTTTGGTATTGGAATGCGCCATACGATCGAGGATGCGGCGTTCTTCGTCGATTGTTGGATAGCCCACTTTTAACTTGAACATAAAGCGGTCGACCTGCGCTTCGGGGAGGGGATAGGTACCTTCCTGTTCAATCGGATTTTCAGTGGCCATCACGAGAAAGGGGGTGGGCAGCTGAAAGGTTTCGTCGCCGATGGTGACTTGCCGTTCCTGCATGGCTTCGAGCAGAGCGCTTTGAACTTTCGCGGGGGCACGGTTAATTTCGTCAGCCAAAATAATATTGGCAAAGACGGGCCCTTTTTTCATGATGAAGTCGCCGTCTTTTTGGTTATAGATTAGGGTTCCGATGAGGTCGGCGGGCAGGAGGTCGGGCGTAAATTGAATGCGCTGGAACGAGGTGTCGAGCGCTTGGGCCAAGGTGTTGATGGTTAGGGTTTTGGCGAGCCCCGGAACCCCTTCAAGTAGAACGTGTCCGTTGGCAAGCATGCTGATGATTAATCGATCGATTAGGTATTCCTGTCCAACAATAACCTTCGCAATTTCGGCTTTCAAAATGGGGATGAATGCACTTTGTTCGCGCACTTTCTGGTTGATGATTTCGATGCCCGCCATGTGGATAACTCCTTCGTTAAGAATTGATCTATTAAAGACCGTCCTTTTTTAGATGTGTTCACTTTTTTCTATAAAATGTAAACGGAATACAATTTGGCAACTTTCGTGCGCGGACGCAATTGAATTTTATCGATCTATTCTGACGGATAGATCGGAAGAGAGGGCAAATTAATAAGCCCCATGTTAAAGGAAGAAGGAAGTATCAATACTACGTCACGATTTAGACGTTAGATTCCCCCGGCTAAGGGGGCACTTTCTCTGATGCGGGGGGCTCGATCTTCTCGCCTATTTTAATTCCGCTTCATGTCTTGATAATTTTTGCTGGTAAGGCGGGCTATTTGCCTTAACATTACAGTAATGAAAGTTGGGGTAGAAAATTTAAAACCGGAAAAAGTTCCGGAAGAAAGTGAGGGGGGCTCGGAGCAGGAGGGGCCTCCCGATGATGTACTTGTGCTTAAAGCGCAACAGGGCGATGTGCATGCTTTTGATCTCCTGGTCGAACGATATCATGGTCGGATTTATGGACTGACCTATAATATGTGCAGTAACCGCGAAGATGCCGAAGACCTGACTCAGGAGGTTTTTATTAAAGCATTTTCAGCGCTCCCCCGCTTTAAAGGTAAATCCTCATTTTATACCTGGCTCTACCGCATCGCAGTAAATAAGACCATAAACTATAGAAAGAAGCGCAATCGAAAGCGCGCCTTGAGTCTGGACCAGTTTGATCAGGAAATCAAAACCGACGAAGCCTACCACGACCTCACCTCGAAAGGATCGCCGTTGCGAAATATTAGTTTATCAGAACTTCAAATTAAATTGAACGAAGCTCTGCAAGGCCTGTCGGAGAAACACAGAACCGTTGTGGTTATGCATGATATGCAAGGCATTCCGCACGAAGAGATCGCAAAAGTAGTTGGGGCCTCAGTCGGGACGGTTCGTTCAAGGCTGTTTTATGCGCGACGACAAATGCAGACGGAGCTTACGGAATTTGTGAAATGAATAGAACCGAAAAAAATGCGGAAGAAGCGGATGAAGTGTTGTTGCTACAGCTCATGCGCTTGAAGCAGTACGAGACACCCGAAGTGGCGCGCATGACGCGGAATAAACAAAACATCATGCGGCAGGTTCGCGAGATGAATGCCTCCCCGAGAAAAACCTTCGGCGATCGACTCGAAATCAAGATCCCCTGGTTTTTTGCTGAACCAAAATACGGCATTGCCGCCGTATTTGTAGCCTTTTTTGCCTTACAATACGTGGGGAGCACCCTTCAAAATTCATCCCGCAGCACGGGAATTTATACCAGCACCGCAAGTGTCGCAGCACTCGATGAACGCATCTCGATTTCAACCAATAATATCTCTTATCCCCGCCTTCCGAGCAACTACCCACTATTTGATCAACGGGAAAAATCTGGCGATATCATGCTAGTTGAACGGCTTGAGTCGAAGAAATAGTTTTTTCTCCGCGAATAAAAAAAGCGCTTCCGAAAATCGGGGCGTTTTTTTTTCTATCCTTCGTTTTTCCAACGGACGGGCTATTCCTCAACAAAATATAATCACATGAACGACGAAGAGTTCTAAGTATTGTTCTCTTGGTGCCGTTGTGTTTTAAATCTCCTTATGAAATTCAAACATATTATTTGGGATTGGAACGGAACACTTTGGGACGATGCCGAGCTGTGCACTGAAATTAATAATCTCATGCTCGTGCGGCGAAACCTCCCCGAGATCACGCTCGAAACCTATCAAGCAAAACTCTGTTTTCCCGTTGCGGACTACTACGACCAACTGGGGTTTGATTACGTCCGCGACCCGTACAAAGAACTCGCGAAGGAGTACATCGCTGAATATCACGTCCGGCGATTTGAATGCCCGCTGCGCGAAGGTGCGCGGGAGCTACTCGACTTTTTTCGCGGTCAAAAAATTCCGCAGGCCGTACTTTCGGCCTATGAACAAACCGCGTTGCAGGAGGCGATTCATCACTATGAACTGGCCAAATATTTCGATGAAGTAATCGGCCTGAACGATATTTATGCGGAAGGGAAGGTGGCCAACGGCCTTGCGTATATTAAACCGCTCAATCCCAACACCGTACTGTTCATCGGCGACACCATTCACGATTTTGAAGTGGCGCAAGCGATGGGGGTGCACTGCGTACTCGTCTCCGGCGGGCATAACAGCACGCAACGTTTGGAACGCTGCGGAGTTCCGGTGCTGGATTCTCTGCACGACGTTCGCGCGCACATCGAATAACTGCCCCTTGCTTTATAAGGATTAAATGAATAACGAGGGAAATACCCACTGGAAGGTTTGCTCCGTCTGTCATGGAGGGGGTAAAAAGAGGCTTAAACCTTCGAGAAAAGTACGGAGACGGTACCAACGAGCGCTATCTGCTGCGGAAAAGGGGAGTGCCGCGGAGCCGCCGGCGGCTCCCCTGGATCATATTGAAGACTGTGCCGATTGTGGGGGATCCGGGCTGAAAGAAGCGTCGGTCGAAACCTCGCTGAATACAAGCTACCCAAGCATCGCCATCATTGGCGGGGGCCTCGGTGGATTGGCGCTGGCCGTGGCATGTCGTCATCGCGGCATTCCCTATACCATCTACGAACGCGATACGCATTTTGATCAACGATCTCAGGGCTATGGACTGACCATGCAACAGGCCAGTAAGGCCCTTTCATGCTTTGGAATTTCCGAGCTGCGGGAGGGCATCACCTCGACCAAACATGTCGTGCATAAATCCGATGGCACGGTGATTGGAGAATGGGGCATGCGAAAATGGGGACGCTCCGCGACAAAGGCCATACCGAAACGCCGAAATGTGCATGTTCCCCGACAATCCCTACGCAACGAACTACTGCAAATGCTGGGAGGCGCTGATCAGGTGCAATGGAATCATCGATTTGTGGACTACCAAGAGGCCGAGGGATATCTGGACCTGCGCTTTCAGGTGGGTTCTGATGCCTTGGTAAAGCAGGTTCAAGCAGATATTGTGGTTGGGGCGGACGGCATCCGGAGTTCAGTACGGAAACAATTGATCGGCGACGAAGCGTCCCCGTTGCGTTATCTCGATTGCATGGTGATTTTAGGGATCTGTCCGTTGGAAAAGATCGCTGAATCGGTTCTGCTCGATGGAGAGACGGTGTTCCAAACCGCCAACGGCCATGAACGCATGTATATGATGCCGTATTCGCCGACCACGATCATGTGGCAGCTTAGTTTTCCTTTCCCCGAAAAGGAGGGGGTCGCGCTCAATCGTTTAGGCGCACCCGCGCTCAAAAAAGAAGCCCTTCGTCGGTGCCCAGCGTGGCACGCCCCGATCCCTCAAATCCTAGCAGAAACGCCCGAATCGTTGATCACGGGCTATCCCGCCTACGACCGCGATATCCTAACCCAGAACTTGCTGCCCATAGAATCCTGCGTGCCGCTTCTTGGGGATGCCGCCCACCCCATGAGTCCCTTCAAAGGACAAGGCGCGAACCAAGCCTTGCTCGATGCACTCTCCTTGGCCCGAAGCATTTATAATCGCCAAACCCTTCGAGCGTTCGAATCCGAAATGCTACCCCGAAGTGCCGTCAAAGTAAAAGCCTCTGCCGAAGCGGCAAATTTTTTGCACACCGACATCGTCCTCTATGAGGGTAATCTCTCGCGAGGCGCCGCTGCCGAGATCGGTGTGTAGTGGTTTTTTCACCGCGAAGGTCTGAAGCACACGAAGAAGAACCGGATTGTTCTACGTTCCACAGAAGGTCTGATGAACGATTTCATCCGGCTTCGGAGCCTGCTCGTAGGCTAAAAATTCGTTCCGCTCCTCATAGGGATTTCCCAGCGCATCCATGAGTTGATGGAAGGGGGCATAGTCATTTCCATAAGCCGCTTGAATTGCGTGCTCAACGCGATGATTGCGGGGAATGAGAATGGGATTTGATTGCTGCATCGCTGAACGATTCGGAGTGGAATGGGTTGCAATTTCCCAGGCCGAATACCAGGTGTCCAGTAAAGCAGGGTCTTGGAACAACGTGTTTAGTTCACTGCGGTTTTCGTGCGTTAGGTGGCGGAAAAATAAGGTGTAGTCGACGGCCTGATTGGAGAGTAAATTCATCCCACTCTTAACGATATCCAACGGGGCATCAACGGCCAATCCGAATTTTGCGCGGAACCGATTATCATATTCGGTACGGAACAACTTGTTGAAGATGCCGAGTGTTTTTTTTACTTTTTCCAGCGCCACATCGCGGTCCCCAGAAATTAGCGGGAGCAACGTCTCGGCAAAACGACTTAGGTTCCAGCGTGCCATGCCGGGCTGGCTACCCCAAGCATACCGGCCATTGCGATCAATCGAACTGAATACACAATTGGGATCGAAATCATCCATGAAGGCGCACGGGCCGTAGTCGATCGTTTCTCCGGAGATCGCCGTATTGTCGGTGTTCATCACACCGTGGATGAAGCCGAGCGCCATCCACTGCGGAATAAGTTTGGCCTGCGTTTCGATCACGCGCTCTAACAAGAATGTATAGGGGTCCTCGGCATCGGCTGCTTCCGGGTAGTGGCGTGCAATGGTGTAGTCGGCCAGTTCGCGCAGGGCATCGACATCGTTACGAGCAAAGAAATATTGAAAGGTGCCGACCCGGATATGGCTGGAGGCCACGCGCGTAAACACGCCGCCCGCCAAATGACCCTCCTGCCGGAGCACGTTTTCTCCCGTCGTCACTGCCGCCAGTGCGCGCGTGGTCGGCACGCCGAGCGCATGCATCGCCTCGCTGACGATGTATTCGCGCAACACCGGCCCCAAGGCCGATTTTCCATCGCCGCCCCGGGAGAACGGCGTGCGCCCCGAACCTTTCAGTTGAATGTCCCGCCTCGTTCCGTGTTGATCCACCACCTCGCCTAATAAAAGCGCTCGGCCATCCCCCAGTTGCGGGGAAAATCCGCCGAACTGATGTCCGGCATAGGCCTGAGCCAGGGGCTCCGAGCCCACCGCCGTGCTGTTTCCCGAAAATACGTTGAGAGCCTCCGGCGTTTCTAACCAGACGGGATCGATGCCCAGCTCGATCGCCAGTGCCGTATTTGCACGGAGCAGTTGGGGCGCCGGAACGGTGGCGGCTCCTTGTTTGGAGTAAAACCGTTCCGGTAAGCGGGCATAGGTATTATCAAACGGAATGGAATTCTTCACGGGGTGTTCCTTGGCCGCGTTTGGTGGAGTGAGAACCACGGTCTTTCTATATGAGTTCAGTATCGACGCATCAGCATTGAAAAGACCTTTCTTTTATCGG
>JAUUYK010000203.1 GCA_030588285.1 Kiritimatiellales bacterium | reverse complement strand
TTTAAATTCCGTTGAAAGGCCATCCATTCGTCGTAGCGTTCTTCGATGACGGCTAGATCTTTTTCGTTATCGGCATCGAGGGCCGCGCCGCCAAAGTGGGTGTAGACGATCTGTGTGCGTGCGCCCAAGGCATTGCCAATGCCTTCGGATAACCGGTTAAAACCAACCCATGAACGAAGATGATCTGAAAGTCCGGGGTGCCCGTGACGATCGTAGTGAAGCGATAGTTGCATCAGGATGAAGATTCGCACGCTTTTTATCAGGTGCCAGCCATTAGCCATTAGAGAAATTAACATGCGCAGAATATTGGCGAGGCGGGTCTGGTATCGCCATTCATACATTTTTTCAATGTAGTCGAGGTGGGTAAATTTGAGGGGCTTTCCAATGTGTAAGTTATTATGTCGGAACAACCCCTCTTTCACATGAAGGTAAATCATACGAATTCCAGACTTTCCCGGCTGTGGATGATACCGCGAAAGCACCTGCATGGAGGTAATGCCGATGGAGTAGTCGTATTCCTGCATGCTGCTTCGCCCAATAAATTCATCCACCTCTTCAGGGATTAACATCGGGATATCGCACGGGGCGACCAATACCGGAACATCTTGATATTCGGTCCCTTTAAGATCCCAAAAGTCAACGGAGTCCTTCATCCCCAAGGATCCAACATAACCGATCTTAAAATTTTCAACCATATTATCGCGTTGTTCCATAACCCGAACTCGGTCACAAATCTCAAACCGATCCAACTCCGTTTGAATGCGCTCGGAAGGCCCGACCACGACTACTTTACCCACCCCTTTTGCTTGAAGAAGGGCCTTCAGTACGTGAATAAAAAGTGGCATTCCATTGAGTTCAAGAAAGGCTTTATTGTCGCTGCGCAATTGAATGCTAGCGCGTCGATCGCCGGCGAGTAGAACGGCATTCATTTTTTGTTTAGTTGGCATATCACTCCCTGCGTTTCAAGAGGGACATGCTACAAAACAAATGCAAGGTTGTCAAAAGGACAAAAAAGAAGGAGCACCCGTAAAACGGATGCTCCATTTGAACCCCTTGAATATTTCTTTATCCCCCTTGTAGGGTCATTAAGAATTCCAGGTTGGTGCCGGTCTTTTTGAGTCGATTGATCAGCAATTCCATGGCCTCAACTTGCGGCACATCTTTCAATGCTTTACGCAGGGTCCAGATCCGTTGAAGTTCGTCGGGATGCAGCAACAGCTCTTCTTTACGCGTGCCAGATGATTCGATGTTGATGGCTGGATAAATACGCTTTTTCACGAGCTCACGATCGAGACCGAGTTCCATATTACCCGTTCCTTTGAACTCTTCAAAGATCACTTCGTCCATCCGACTTCCGGTATCAACGAGTGCGGTGGCAATAATGCTTAAACTGCCGCCGCCTTCGATGTTACGAGCGGCGCCAAAGAAGCGCTTGGGTTTATGCAGTGCGTTAGAGTCGACACCACCGGACAGGATTTTTCCACTGTGCGGCGAGGTTGTGTTATAGGCACGGGCTAGACGCGTGATGGAGTCGAGCAGGATAATCACGTCCTGTCCTTGTTCCACGAGACGTTTGGACATTTCGATCACAATCTCAGCCACCTGAGTGTGACGTTCCGGCGGTTCGTCGAATGTGGAGGCCAGCACTTCCGCTTTGGTATTGCGGCGCATATCGGTTACTTCCTCGGGGCGCTCATCGATCAAGAGAACAATCAATTTTGCCTCGGGATTATTTTGGGAAATACTATTGGCCATTTTCTGCATCAGAACCGTTTTACCGGTTCGAGGCGGCGCAACAATTAAACCGCGCTGCCCTTTCCCGATGGGCGTTACAATATCCATAACCCGCATGGAAATTTCTTTCGAGTCGGTTTCCATGACCAAACGTTCATCCGGAAAGAGCGGCGTTAAGTTTTCGAATGGAACCCGTTTGCGGGCCATCTCAGGATCTTCTTTATTAATTTGATCAACCCGTAATAAGGCAAAGAAGCGTTCCTTTTCTTTTGGAGAACGGATCGATCCCGTCACGTAGTCGCCGGTACGAATACCAAAACGGCGAATTTGCGAAGGCGAAACATAGATATCGTCCGGGGCGGGCTGATAACTATTTAGTGGAGAACGTAGGAACCCGAATCCATCGGGTAGTGTTTCAAGTACACCGCGCCCTAACAGGGGGCCCCCGCGACGGCCGTGAAGTTTGAGAAATTCGAAAATAAGCAGGTGTTTGCCCATGCCGTCGAATTCCTGCATACCGTATTCTTCTGCAAGTTTTTTAATTTCATTAATGGGTGCAACCTGCATTTCGTATAACGAAAGCGGAGGCAGATTATCGACATTCGCCGGAACTTGATCGCGATTTTGACGATTGTTATTATTATTGTTGTTGTTGTTATTTTTATTCCGATTCTTTTTTCCATGCTTGCCGTGGTTATTGCGATCGCGCTTTGAACGTTCGTGCTGCTGAGGACGTTCATGCTTAACCGGTATCGGCGCGGCTATCGGTGTCGGCGTGGCTACCGGCGTGGGTGTCGGCGTGGGTGCCGGAGCAGAAGTGGTTTCGGTTGTTTTTTCCGAAGAGGCTTTCACTGGTTTTTCAGAAGCGGGTTCTGGTGCCGTTTCAGGTGCTTGCGCCGCAGGTTCTTCTTTAACGACGGCCTTCTTTTTGGGGGCCTTTTTAACCGCCTTTTTTACCGCTTTTTTCTTCGTTGTTTTCTTCGTTATTTTCTTTGGTGCCGGAGTCTCAGCCTGCTCAATGGCTACAGCTTTTTCGATCCCTTTGTTTTCGTCGCTCATAATTTACC
>JAUUYK010000039.1 GCA_030588285.1 Kiritimatiellales bacterium | reverse complement strand
GGATTTCAATTGTTAAGATGTTGTCTGAGGAGGCAATGGAACCGTTCGGGCTATCGATAAAAACCCAAATCTCATTGCAATCTTTACATCGGCATCTACGGAAATTGGAAGCCAGAGGCTTCGTTGACAAACAGGACGGTGTGTTGCACATTAAAACGTCGGAGCACCCCCTGCCTGTAGCCTTACTCAAGGCGGTGCTTGGTTGAACCTCTTTATGATGAAATCGTTCAGGGAAGAGGCCTATTAATGTCGTGGGAGTCAGGAAATATGAAAGTTTTGTTCAAAGTTATAGTGGCTATTTTGGGGCTTGGATTGGTGATGGCAACGATGGTTCACCTCGTCCTTTTGTATGGTCTGACAAACGCAATGCGCGATGTTGTGTTGCCTCGGGTGAAAAAAGAAGTGGGGATTGATGTTCACGTTGGCAAGCTCTCTATCAATGTGGCGAATGGATTGTTATTTCTTCGGGATATAGAGATTCGTAATCCAGAGGGGTTTTTACTCGAAAATATGGCATCGATCGACCGGGTAGAATTGAGCGTTGATCTGACTTCTTTAATTTTTAAAAAACCGCTCTTGGTTAATAATATTGAGGTGAAAAATGCGTTGGTTAATGTGATTCGGAACCACGCGGGTGAAGTCAATATATCAACGATACAAACGGGTTTGCAAAAATATTCTAAACCAACTCCTCGGAAAGAACAGGTTCCAGGCCAAACCAAATTGCCATCGGAAAAAATCCCGGCCGGAGAAGAAGCGAAACCCGCTCAAAAAATAGAACCACTCCCCGAAATGATCATTGAAGCCGTGGCTTGCAATGCGACCATTCGCTATGTCGATTTTAAGCTGAACCAACTGGATATTGCGCTGAATTTAAGCGTAGTTGGTCGAGGAATTTCAACGCAATTCAATCCGGAAGAACCGTGGGGACAGGTAGCAATTTCCGGTTCACTCGGGGATGATCGGACGAACTTTATCACCGACATAAATTTACGACTGGCTCCCGTAACCGATCTGCAAAATCTATCGTTCGATCTGACTGGAAAAATTATGGAAATTGATCCCCGTATAGTGGAATCGATTTATCGTCGAATGGGCATTCGTTCCGCTCCTTTTGGAATTAATCCTGAGTTTCATTGCAGAAATAACCAGTTTGAAAATTCAATGATCACCATTGCACTACGGAATATTGAACTAGAAGATAAGCTCTCCGATCGGTTAGGCGGAATGGGAGGCATCAGTTCATTACGATTTTCTGTGCCCGTCGAAGGTTCGTTGCAAGAGCCGATTATTGATCTAGAATTGGGTTTTAAAAAATCCATTGGAGCAAATATAGGACCTTTATTTAATAGTTTTCTGATGGGAGCCGTTGGAAAAGAAACTGGGATGGAAACGCCGCCGGAAACGATATCGGAGGCTACAGTTGAACTTATCGGAATGCATGTTGATGAAATCGGGGACAGCGAAACCGCAAAGAGAATCTTAAAGGATTTGGCAGACGGAGAGTCATCCGCTACAAACGCGCCTGACCCAATTAGTTCGGATACCCTCATTGATTTACTTGGTGAGCAGGTTGATGAAATCGGAGAAAGCGAAGCCCTGAAAGACGAGCTTAAAAACCTAGGAAAATGGCTGTTTGGAAAATAGCCAACGAATCTATGAATATAACCATACTGATTTTAATGATAGGGGCGTATCTGCTGGGAGCCATCCCATTTGGGTTACTCTTGGCCAAAGCACACGGAGTGAATATTCGCGAGAAAGGCAGCGGGAATATTGGAGCCACCACCGTATTTCGCGTCATCGGAAAAGGTTGGGGCGTTTTCACCTTCACCCTAGATGCGCTGAAAGGATTTGTTCCCTCGTTTATTTTTCCACAGCTTGCAGGTATAGATTCCGTCTATGGCGTTCTTTTTGGTTTTATTGCCATCGTAGGGCATACCTTCCCGGTCTTTCTTAAGTTTAAAGGAGGAAAAGGGGTTGCCACCAGTGCCGGAATGATCTTGGGCGTTGCGCCATTTGCGGTCGGAGTCGGGTTTTTATGTTGGCTCATCTGTGTGTTCACCACGCGCTATGTTTCCCTCGCATCCATCGTGGCCGCCATTGCTGTGGCCGTCACCGTGTGGATCGATCCCCGACAGAACAGTCTTCTTATTCAGAGTGCGCTCACGCTAATGTCCATTTTGGTAGTTTGGTTACATCGGGAAAATATTAAGCGGCTGATTAATGGAACGGAAAATCGCTTCGGCAAAAAGAAAGAGGCTTAAACATATGAAAGTAACAGTAATTGGTGATGGAGGGTGGGGAACTGCTTTAGCGATGGTACTCAATCGTAATGGACATGAAACCACCGTTTGGGGACCATTTCCCGAGTATTTGGAAGAGATTAAGAAATCCGGCGAAAATAAAACCTATTTACCCGGAGTCACCATGCCTGATTCGCTACGATGGACCGCAGATCATGCCGAATCGGTTCAAGATGCAGGCTTGGTTGTGCTCGTGGTTCCCTCGCGTTTCTACAAACCCGTCGTCGAAGCCTTCAAACCGTTCATTCCGGCCAACGCCTTGATCGTGAGTGCCACGAAAGGGCTCGATGAGCAAACCCACGAACGCATGAGCGAAGTTGCCGAAGAAATTTTAGGCCGAGAAGTTGCCGTGCTCTCTGGGCCAAGCCACGCCGAAGAAGTGGCTCGTGGCGTTCCCTGCGCCGTTGCCATCGCCGCCCGCAATCACGCCATTGCGGAAAAAATACAGCACCTCTTTTTGAACGACACCTTTCGCGTTTACACCCTCGAAGATGTGATAGGGGTTGAACTTGGCGGAGCACTCAAAAATGTGGTCGCCGTTGCGGCAGGAATTAGCGATGGCCTTGGTTTTGGCGACAATTCAAAGGCGGCGTTGATGACCCGAGGGATTGCCGAAATCACCCGACTCGGTGTGGCCATCGGCGCCCAGCCCGAAACCTTTATGGGGCTTAGCGGCATCGGCGATTTGATGGTGACCTGCATGAGTCAACACAGTCGGAACCGTGGAGTTGGTGAACGGCTTGGGAAAGGCGAAACCCTCGAAGAGATTATGGGTAGCATGAAAATGGTCGCCGAAGGTGTTTGGAACTGCCAGGCCGCAAAAGAACTGGCGGGAGAGTTGGGCGTGAGTGTGCCCATCACCGAACAGGTCAATGCCGTGGTCCACGAAGGAAAAAATCCGGGCCAAGCGATGATGGATCTAATGGCGCGAGCGCCAAAGCCCGAATAAGCCCGCGTTTTTAATCCGGCAGATTTTGACAACCGAAGGGGGGCGCACTAAAGTGCGCCCTTTTACTTTATTTAACGGGGATTTACTCATGAAAGTTAAAGCATTTAAAGCGTGGCGTCCGGCAGAAGGAAAAGCAGAACAAGTGGCATCGGTTCCATACGACGTGGTGGATAAAAAACAGGCCCTAGAATTGGTCGAGGGAAACCCCGATAGTTTTTTGCATGTGGTTCGTGCAGAAATTGATCTTCCAGAAGGCACCGACCCATATAGCGATCTCGTTTATGAACGGGCAAAATCCAACCTTCAGCGTTTAATGGATGACGGTATTTTAATTCGGGAAACCGATCCCGCAATTTATCTCTATAGTCAGCAGATGGGCGAACACCTTCAGTTCGGCATCGTGGCCACCTGTCATGTGGAAGACTACGAAACGGGTAAAATCAAGATTCATGAAAAAACACGGCGAGTAAAAGAAGAAGATCGCATTCGCTATGTCGACACCCAGAACGCCAACACCGGCCCCGTCTTCTTGGCCTACCGCGATAGCGCGGCAATTAATGCGGCGGTTGAAGTAACGAAGCAGCAGGAACCGCTCTATCAATTTACAGCCGAAGATGGCGTAGAGCACATCATTTGGAAATTTGACAACGTGACCGAACTCGAAACCGCATTTGGCAAAATTCCAGCAACGTATGTGGCCGATGGCCATCACCGTTCCGCCTCGGCGGCGAAGATCGGTGCAAAACGCCGGGAAGCCAACCCAAACCACACCGGCGACGAGCCATATAACTATTTCCTTGCGGTCATGTTTCCCGAAAGTGACCTCAAAATTTTGGCGTATAACCGCGTTGTGCTCACCCTGCCTGGAACGAAGGAAGAATTTTTCCAAGCACTGGAGTCAACCTTCACTGTGGAAGCAAACGGAGTTTCAAAACCACGTAAGGCGGGCGAAATTTGCATGTATATCGATGGAACGTGGAGCACACTAACGCAAAAACAAGCGACCGATGCGACCGATCCCGTGGCCTCACTCGATGTGAGTATTCTGCAAAATGATGTACTCGCACCCATCCTTAATATTGCCGATCCACGCGAAAGCAACGACATCGACTTTATCGGTGGAATTCGTGGAACCGAAGAACTTGAAAAATGGGTAAACTCCGGTCGGGCAGCCCTGGCATTTTCGATGTATCCCACCTCGATGGATCAACTCTTTTCCGTCGCCGATGCCGGTATGTTGATGCCGCCAAAAAGCACCTGGTTCGAACCAAAATTACGCTCTGGTTTGTTAGTTAATACATTAGATTAGCCCCGAAAAATCGCCAGTTTATTATATAGTCTGTTATATAAAAATGGCCTAAAAAGGCTAGTTTTAGCTAAAAATATATAGTTTGTTATATAATGAATTGGAAAAAATATGTCCGTATATAATCCAGATACAATCGCCGCGATTGCCACGCCCCCCGGTGCGGGCGGCGTGGGGATTGTTCGTGTGTCGGGGCCCGATGCATGGACGATTGCCGATCTGCTTTTTGCACCGTTGGATAAAACGCCAGTCTCGGAGCGGGAACACGGAACCTTTGCATACGGAAAAGTGCTCGATAGCGACGGGACCGAAATTGACACCGGACTGGCCCTTGTGATGCGTGCTCCCCGAAGCTACACCCGCGAGGACGTTCTTGAAATTCAAGGCCACGGGGGTGCCGTGGGCATGCGCCGTATTTTGCGACGAGCCCTCGAAGCCGGAGCGCGAATGGCAGAACCGGGCGAGTTTACAAAACGGGCCTTTTTGAATGGGCGAATTGATTTGCTGCAGGCCGAAGGAATTTTTGATTTGATCCGCGCCCGATCCGACCGCGCAGCGAGTGTGGCGGTGGAGCAGATGGAAGGAAAATTGAGCCATCAGTTCGATGCCATTTATGAGGCCTTTTTGGAAGTTGCAGCCAATCTGGAAACCACGCTCGATTTTGTAGAGGATGAACTGCCCGACGATGTTTTTTCGGGAATCGCCGATTTGCTGGATAAAACATTCCAGACGCTGGACGACTTGCTCGATACGTGGGATGAAGGGCGGCTGTTGCGCGAAGGCGCGCGGGTCGTGATTTTGGGGCGGCCAAATGCCGGGAAATCGACCTTGCTAAATGCATTGCTTGGATTTGATCGGGCCATTGTTTCGAGCACCGCCGGAACCACACGCGATACCCTTGAAGAGGGTTATGTGCTCGATGGCATTCCACTGCGTATTATCGACACGGCCGGACTTCGCGAAACCGATTGCGAAATTGAAGCAGAAGGGGTTCGCCGAGCCGAAGCCCACGGAGAAGAGGCAAACCTTTCCATCTATCTCGTGGATGCTTCGGAGCCGTTGCATGACGAGGATCGAGCGCGCTTGGAAAAACTGGATTCCGCGAGAAGTGTGATCGTTTTAAATAAGATTGATCAGGGGCGCGCATTTGACGACGTTGAAGGTGTCGAAGCCAGTTTGGTGAATGGCGTTGGCGTGGAAGAACTCAAACGAGCGATGGCCGATGTGCTAGAAAAGGGTGCCGACTTTCAAGCGCCCCCCCATGCTGTAATTTCAGAGCGCCATCGAAACTTACTAATTTTGGCGCACCGCGAAGCGCGGCAAGCGCGCGATTTTTTGGTTGAAAATGTTGAACAGAATGCGGTGTTAGCGTGCGAGCATCTTCGCGCCGCGCTTGACTTGCTCGGGCAGGTGACGGGGCGGTCCTATCACGAAGAGTTGCTGGATAATATTTTCTCGCGCTTTTGTATTGGAAAGTAAAAGGGTTGCGAACACCGGTTTTTAAATTAGAAGTTGAGGTATTGATATGAGTGAAAAATTGGCACCAATTGTTCTGTGGGATACGGAGAAAAAATATCCGACGATCGAACGTTTTCTTCTCCGCCCTTCCGTGGAAGAGAAGGCGATGAAGGTGGCGGCCTCGGTGCTTCATGAGATTCGAGAATCTGGTGATCAAGCGGTGATTGATTACGTGCAGCGTTTTGATGGGGCAACTCTTTCAGCGGGCCAACTTTTGCTTACTCCCGAAGAGATTGCCGAGGCGGATTCGTTGGTGGATGACGATTTTAAAAAGGCCGCGAAAGAGGCGCATAAACGGATTACACTATTTTCTAAAAACGGCCTGCGCGACGATTGGAAAATGAAAACCCCGAAAGGCGGTATGCTCGGCGAAAAATTTGTGCCGTTCGATCGCGTGGGAGCCTATATTCCCGGCGGTGCCGCACCGTTGGCTTCGACCGCACTCATGACTTTGACCCTGGCCAAAGTGGCGGGCGTGAAGGAACTGGTCGCCTGTTCGCCATGCGACAAAACGGGCAAATTAAATCCCTACATTATCTATGCGCTGAATTTAGCCGGAGCAACGGAAATTTATAAAGTCGGCGGAATTCAAGCGATCGGAGCCATGGCCTATGGCACGCAGACGATTGCCAAGGTCCGTAAAATTGTGGGGCCTGGTGGGCCGTATGTAACCGCGGCAAAACGTCAGGTTTATGGTGAAGTTGCTTTGGATATGGTGGCTGGTCCGAGCGAAATTGCGGTGCTGTGCGATGACACGGCGAATCCGGCGCATGTGGCCGCCGATCTGCTTTCGCAGGCCGAGCATGGAACGGGTTCCGAAAAGGCACTTTTAGTAACTAGTTCGCAAAAACAAGCCGAGGCGGTCCGCGTTGAAATCCTAAAACAAGCGGTTGAATTAGCCCGAAGCGAACCCGTTTTTCAAGTGCTGGAAAAGGGCATGTTGCTCGTGGTGGTTCCGGATCTGACCGCTGGCATGACGCTTTGTAATCTATTTGCACCGGAGCACATGGAACTCATTGTCGAAAACACCGAAAAATGGGCGGATAAGGTGATTAATGCCGGGGCACTTTTTATTGGCGAATGGACGCCGGAATCGGTCGGCGATTTTGCGGCGGGGCCGAGCCATGTTTTACCAACGGGTGGAACCGCGGCCTATTTTTCTGGTCTAACGGTGGAGGATTTTCGCCGCCGCGTTAGCCTGATTCAATTTACAAAGGACGACCTGAAAGATGTGCTTCCGGTGGTTGAAGCATTTGGCCGTGTTGAAACCCTCGATGGTCATGCACGTTCGGCAACCATCCGTTTTGAATAAATACGTGCAGTGGAATAGGAACCAAAGTTTAGCGGGACGCGTTGGGGGTAATTTAAGCAAACTCAACGAGGCTTATTTTGGCTTGAGTCGATAAATCAAACGTCTATGGTGGCGCTTCATTTTCAGTAAATAGGATTGGACATATGAAAGAAATTAGAATCGGAATTCTGGGGTTCGGCACCGTGGGTGCTGGCGTAGTGGAAGGTATTCATAAAAATGGACAGCTGATGGCAATTCGGACCGGAATTACACCGGTACT
>JAUUYK010000181.1 GCA_030588285.1 Kiritimatiellales bacterium | reverse complement strand
CTCCGCTCAGGCCGTCTACACCGCCATAATGAAAAGGTGCCGGCGCTCCGGGGGTAAAGATGGGTCCGTCATAGGTTCCGCCGATGTAGTCGTCTGTAGTCGGATTGAACCATGTGGTGTTGAAGTCCGCATCAGTTCCCGCGGGATTCACGCCATCGATAATATGAAGGTAACTCCACGTTGAGGGGGAGAGGATACTCGTGATTATGGTTGCGCTATTGTTTACCGGTATGATGAGTTGGGCGTAGCTGGTTTCACTGCCGTTGCTAGCCGATACGGTAAAGGTGTTGTCTCCAATATCGGAAATCCCTGGAGGTCCGCTTAGGACTCCATTCGTTGCAACAACCAACCATGATGAACCGCTTGATTTTGCATAGGTAATTGGATTTGATTCCGGGTCGGTGGCTTCACCAGCAATCGTGTTTGAATAGAGTACTGTGGCTGCGGTTCCGGCACGCTGGATAAGGGGGCCCTTAAAGGTAGGAGCCCCAAGTACGGTGGGCGTTCCGTTCAATTCCAGATCAAAACCGAGATCACTGCTGGTTGCGGAGTTCTGGTGCACCGAAACGGCCAATAGGTTTGGACCCGGTTGAAGGGTCGGGACACCGATCAAGGAGACCTTGTACACGACGGATTCATCGGAAGCATAAGTGGCGGTTGTCTGCGCCCAGGTGTGGCTCGGCGGGTCAGAGGGCAAATCGCGCACGATACCGATCAACACCCCATTGAGATAAACATACGCCCCATCATCGACGGGCATATTTAGCTCCAAAGACGTGTAGCCCGTGTCGCCCCCATTGATCTCCTACAGGAAATAGGCACAGCCACGTGTTCCTCCATTTGGAATCGGAATCGTGGTATTGGGAGTTAGGCCGCTGACGTCGCCAAAAGCGAACGGTGCCTGATGTCCGGTAGTAAAGGCCGGGCCGTTATAGCTTACTCCAGCGTAACTTCCAAAGCTCTGGCTATGCCAAGTAGAGTTAAAATCAGTATCCGAGATAGCCGGATCAAATCCGTCTAAACTTCCATCAAGGGGGCTAAGCATGCCCCATCCCGGGCTACCAGCCATCGAGATAATCGTTTCCGCGGGCAACAGCAAAGCCGTGCCGAAAAATGCTAGACTAGTTAGGACGACCGCACTGAATGGCCGGCGTTTTTTTTGTGTATTCCTTGCTCTAGGTTAAACATATTCATTTAGACCATTCCTTTTTCCTTGATGATTTACTTCCACAATCCTAGGCAACCTTTCCCGCATAGCGGCTCTATCTTACCAAGCACTAGCTATTTCCGATCAATTGATAACGGATAAGGTGGTAGACTGAAATTAAAACATTAAATTTTTATTGACAGTCTACCTCTTAATAACAGCGACTTCAAAGCGAATCGCTCTTCTGTGGTTAAAAACAAAGAAATACAAGTCCTTTGGAAATGGCATTTTCTTTAATTACTCAAAACTCCATCACTTGCCCGTTTCACATTCCCGACAAAAGCCGACGCATTGCAAGAATCTCCACAATGCAAGCGTTCCGTTATCCACTGATTACTCACAAACGTGCGAGAACGAAGACACCACGCCATCACCTGCTTTTCCGCGCATTCTTTCGCATATTTTTTTATGCGTGCGATCAATCTTCGATCTAACTGACGGGCGATATCAGATTTCGCATGCGGAATCTTAAAAAAAAACCGCAATCGAAATATGTTCATTCCAGCTCAAATGCTTGCCCTTGCGTGCGGGGGTGCTACCTTTTTCTTACTCCTGTCCTTTATCTTAGACGATTGAAGAAAGGTTCATCCTGGCATGAGGTACGATCTCTCCTCAGGCGGGCATTTTAATTTATAGTCTACCTCTTTGGAAAAACAGTAAAAAAGCGGTTGCCATATTCCCTCAACACGGGAAGATGGGGGTTTGAATTTCGAGAAATGAACTGGGAACCACTGAATGTTGAGGTGGCATTCCTTTGTGATTTTAAATTAGCGCCGATGAGTTAAAAATTAGTGATCTAAAGAAGGTCGTGCATTATGAATTTACAGGATTTGAACGATTTAAAAGTTAAGGCGCTGGGCGATGCTCAGGGTGCAAATGATGCCGATGCGGTTGAGGCCGTTCGTATTAAATACCTCAGCCGCAAGGGGCTACTGCCTCAGGTTATGCAGGAGCTCAAAAATGTCTCTAAAGCAGAAAAGCCAATGTTTGGTAAAACCGTCAATGAATTGAAAAATGAACTAACGGAGTTACTGAAGAATAAGCAGGCTGAGTTTTCGGGGAGCAGCACAACGGGCGGCGCAGGATTCGACCTGACCCAGCCGGGCCAATGGCAAAATCTTGGCACACGGCATCCGATCACACAAATCACCGACCGGATCACTGGGATTTTCCAAACGCTGGGCTTCACGGTGGCTGACGGCCCCGATGTTGAAACGGTATGGAACAACTTCGACGCCCTCAACACGCCGGCGGATCATCCCTCGCGCGATGAACAAGATACGTTCTACCTTGAAAATGGCGATCTAATGCGTTGCCACACGTCGCCGGTTCAAGTGCGCTATATGCTCGAAAACAAACCCCCGGTTCGCATTATTTCCCCAGGACGTTGCTATCGCCGCGACACGCCAGACGCTACGCACAGCGCCAATTTTCATCAGGTGGAAGGGCTTTATGTGGATGACAATGTTTCGTTGGCCGATCTTAAAGGTACGCTCTCTTACTTCGCCCGCGAGCTGATGGGCCCCGATATTAAAACCCGTTTTCGCCCGCATTTCTTCCCGTTCACGGAACCGAGTGTTGAGGTCGATTTCACCTGCCATGTCTGCAACGGAAAGGGTTGCCGCGTTTGTAAAAACAGCGGATGGATCGAAATTCTTGGGGCCGGCATGGTGGACCCTAATGTCTTCCAATCGGTGGGCTACGATGCCAGTGCCGTCTCTGGATTTGCCTTTGGAATGGGCATCGAACGCATCACAATGATCCTTTTTGGAATTCACGACATTCGGAATTTATACGAAAACGACGTACGCTTTCTTTCCCAGTTTTAAAAGGAGAACCCGATGGATCCGCTGAAAATAATCCGAACCGACATTCTTGGCGAAGCCACATATGATTCGCCGCTCAAAGGGAAAATCAACCGATTCTATAACGGCGAAGCGGTGGCGATCCATGACCGAACGCACGAACTTTCGCCGCTCGAAAATATCGATGATATCGAATATTTTGAGTTAGCTGGCCCGCGCGAAAAACTATTTTTTAATCCCGAAGAGGTAACCGTTGGGATCGTAACCTGCGGG
>JAUUYK010000126.1 GCA_030588285.1 Kiritimatiellales bacterium | reverse complement strand
CGACGAAGCCGATATCCAGCGCGCCATTAATATGGGCGAAGCTTTTATTGAGAAAAAGGGCCGCACCATTCTGCTCGATACCGATGCCATTGAAACCGCACGCGATGTGTTTAGCGATTGCGCGGTCGGCCCGGGGTCCACCGCCGGCAGTTTTAAAATGAACGATATTCATGCGGCCTATGTGCAGTCGTCGTTGCTTTCGCTCGACGGGGTGGATGTGGAAACGGCACCGGAATGGATGGATAAAGCCGAGGCCCAAAACCGAAATGCAAAGGTGGAGCCCATTGCATTGGGCGAGCGGCTAGAAAATACGTTACGCGATTACCAGAAAAGCGGGGTCTATTGGCTTAGCTTTTTAGAACGCAGCGGATTTTGCGGGATTTTGGCCGATGAAATGGGCCTCGGAAAAACCCTACAAACCCTCACGTGGCTCCAACTCCAACGACAAAATGAAGCCGCACAACAGACCCCCGCCCTGATTATCTGCCCAACCAGTCTCGTGGATAACTGGGCAGAAGAAGCCGAAAAATTTACGCCCGATATGCGCGTGCTGCGCATGCACGGGGCGGAGCGGCACGAAAACTGGAATCTGATCGAAAAAAGCGATTTGGTGATTACTTCGTATGCGTTAATTCGGCGCGATCTGGATGAATATCTCAAACACACCTTTTCCGTGGCTGCGCTCGACGAAGCACAGCACATTAAAAATCGAACGACACAAAATTCAACGGCCGTGAAAAAAATCCAAGCCCACCATAAATTGGTGCTCACAGGTACACCGATTGAAAATGGAGTATCGGATTTGTGGTCGATCATGGACTTCCTAATGCCGGGGTATTTGGGCACCCACAAAGCCTTCCGCGAAAACTATGAACTCCCCATCCAAGCCGGCGGCCCCGATGCCGAACTCGCGCAGATTCGGTTACGCCGTAAGCTGCACCCCTTCTTGCTACGCCGTCTGAAAAAAGATGTGGCCAAAGATCTGCCCGATAAAATCCAACGAGTGGCGCACTGCACGCTTAGCGGCGATCAGGCGAAGGTTTATAAAAAACTGCTCGAAAGCGCAAAAAAAGAGATCACCAGCTTGGTCGACGCACAGGGCTTTAATAAATCGCGCATGCAAGTGCTTAAAATTCTGCTCCAACTTCGGCAGACCTGTTGTCATCTGGACCTATTAAAACTACCCGGTCTAAACAGCGAATTTCCCTCGGCAAAAATGGAACTCTTCTTTGAGCTGGTCGACGAAGCAATCGATGCCGGACACCGCATCCTCGTCTTTAGTCAATTCACCTCCATGCTCTCCATTATCCGCGATGAGTTGGAGCAACGGGAGCTGAAATACTGCTACCTCGACGGCTCAACCAAAAATCGCCAAGAGCGCGTGAAACAGTTTAATTCCGACCCCTCCATCCCGCTCTTCCTCATCAGCCTTAAAGCCGGCGGCAGCGGACTCAACCTTACAGGCGCCGATATGGTCATCCATTTCGACCCCTGGTGGAACCCCGCCGTCGAAGATCAGGCCACCGACCGCGCCCACCGAATCGGACAGAAAAATACCGTGTATAGCATTAAATTAATCACCAAAAACACCGTCGAAGAAAAGGTGCTTGAGATGCAGAAAAAGAAAAAAAGTATCATCGATGCCACCCTCGAAAAAGACGGCGACATCGGCTCCGCACTCAGCTGGAACGATGTGCAAGAGCTCCTCTCCGTCTAAAAGATCTCGTCATGAAATAAACGCTCATACACACCACCCGCCAATTCAAAAACCAATACTGCCGAAAGGAAAGGGGTTCTCTATTTTTCGACTCAATCAGAAGAAACTCGGAAAAGATTTAAATTGATCAAAAAAAGAGTTTGCCTTACCCAATCAAATCCCCCATGTTCCTCCGCTTTCCAATACACAGAGATTCCAGTCTCTGGTTCGATCAAATTTTGGAAAACGGGGCGTAGCGCAGTCTGGTAGCGCGGCTGGTTTGGGACCAGTAGGTCGGGAGTTCGAATCTCTCCGCCCCGACCATATTTTAAGGCCAGTCATTGCGACTGGTCTTTTTTTTATCTAAAGAAACAAGAACTCCCGCGCACGAGGGGCCAGCCCCGAATAGCCCTTGCTCAAACCTTCCTTCATGGTATTGAACAACGATATCAGCAGATTCTTAATCCTACCTAGAGACGGCTTTTTTACCAAAAAAAACGAAAGACTTGCCGAGAAAAGGATTTCTCTTTTCCTCCAAAGATATAACCCTGATTATGAATCCGGGTTTAAGGATCTATAAATTCAATCGCTTTAGACCTGAGTTTAAACAACAGAAAGACCCCTCCTTATCGGGAGGTTTGATATGAAACAACCCCTTAAGGAAGCGCCACTCAAGACCGACCCTTTTTTTAATGCCCTAAAAAAGGAATGCAAAGTATTTTTACCCAAAACACTCTGGGTATAATTTTGACAAAAATAAATTTTTTAGATAAACTATCATACGTCTACAAAGGAGAATGAGTAGTATGAGTAAAAAAATTAGTTTAGCTTTTTTTTTATTTCTCATCACGACATCCATTGCCGAGGAAGAGGTTCCGGTCTTCGAAATGAAGCTCGATGAGCTGGGCGAGGTGCATTACACCGAAGGATTGGTTTCTTTTTTCCCACAAGCTTTGCGCTCTGCACCGTCTAATATCCAGACCTTCGACCTCTCTAAAATGCAGCAGGATACGCCGGTTATGACCCTTGCGGATATTCTATCCATGCACGCGGTTGGATCTTCCATCGGAACCCATAAGCGTCAAGGGGCCTTGCATGGCGTACGGGGCATTATGATCGATAACAATGCCAAAACGTTGGTGATGGTAGATGGGATACATGTGAACCTGCGCACCCACTTTGGTTATTCCGCGGGGATGAACAATCCCTTGTTATTCGGCGATATGGCCCGGGTGGATGTTGTGAATGGCCCGGGGGCCATCCTCCATGGTTCGGGTGCCATTAACGGATTTATCAACCTGACGCCAAAAACAGGCTCCACGCATAGTGGCGCTTTTTTAAATATTACGGGTGGATATCCCGATGAATTTCGGATGGGCGAGCTGGGGTACGGTGCGTCCTATGGCGATGACCGAGATATCTATCTGTTTTTAGGAAACTTTGTCGCCAATGGATTTGTGGCAGATCAGCACTGGGGGCAGCAAGAGGATTGGCTTCCTTCCGATGCGGAGGCATACGACTGGTCGAGTCCCAATTATCGCGCTTCTTTGAACTGGAATCATGGAAACTTTACCTTTTACAGCTCTTATCAGGAACTCAACCCCCCCGCAAATTATGCCGCCACCACCAATAAATCGGTGATTGGCCACGCGAACAATCTTAATGATACCCAAAATGTAATACACCAGCAAAGCCTCGTGCTTCGTCCAAAGATCGATGTTGATCTCACGCCCAACCAAAATATCCGATTCTCTCTGCCGATTCGATTGCATGATCAATCCCGGGCATCTTCCGGACTGGGAAGGGAATTGCTTTGGGATGCCGAAATTCTCTACCGAACAACGGCGATTCCCCAGCATTCGCTTGCTATCGGAGCGGGCTATGGCGAAATGTATTTTGATGAAGATAAATCATTTTTTGGAGATAATGGCGTGAGTGGTGCATTTGAAGTCGTGGACTCCAAATGGAAAAACTACAACATTCTCGCCGAAGATATTTGGAAGATTAGTGATCATTTATCCCTGTTGCTTGGTTTGCGTTTAGATTTTGTTGAAGCAACGTTTACCAATTCGTTTTATAATATTCCGGCCGAGAATGGACACCTTTCACCGCGCGTGGCATTGATCTACGACATCGATGACCAGCGAGTCCTGAAGGCATCCTATCAACACGGTTTCCGCAAGCCGGATGCGGCATACTATCAGTGGTATATGTATTTCGACCAAGTCGCCGCCGATTTAGGCCATCCACATGCCCCTTGTTTGGAAGAAGAAACCATGAAGAGCATCGAGCTCAACTATAGCCACAAGGTTGACAATTCTTTATCTTTTGCAAGCAGTATTTTTTACAACAAATACGAGGGACTTCTGCGCTGGCATAACTATCGGGGCGAACCTAAGCCCGATCAGGCCTGGACCCCCGAGCAACAGACTGATATTGTTACAAACGGAGTTTGGTGGCTGGGATTGTTCCTTAATTCTCCTGACCCCATCACCACTTATGGAACCGAATTAGCGGTGAATTATGAAATTGCAAACACCTCCATTGGAGTTAGCTATGGATTTACGCAGATCGATGGTCTAACCAGTGATCGTTTTCCGACCCACCAAATCAAACTCAATACCGTGTCCCGATTTTTGAGTGATCGCTTTGCTTTGGGGTTTAGCTATCTTTACAGCAGTGCATTGAATCTGGAGG
>JAUUYK010000049.1 GCA_030588285.1 Kiritimatiellales bacterium | reverse complement strand
ATGAAAGATCGGGTGCTTCAAATTCGCAGACCCAGTCGAGGTGCCAAACGACCTTACGATAAAGAGTATGTTCCCGCAGTGGCTAATCCGACCAGTAAGGACGGAACCATTCAATACGCCACGTTCGAAGGCGACTGGCCATGGTTACCCGATTTCTTGGGAATAAAGAGCGTCTCTACGGGAACGGTAAAAAAACTGGATCTTTCCATCCGCCCGCGCAAAACCAATTATGGCGTGCTCTACAGCGGGTATATTAAGATTCCTACCGATGGCAACTATACCTTTCATCTCAAAAGCGATGCCGGAGCCAACTTGCGTATCCACGACGCGCTTGTGATCGACGATGATTTCAAACATGACGGATCCGAGGTGTCGGGAACGATCCGCTTGGCCGCAGGCTACCACCCTTATCGGATCTCGTATCGACATAAGGCCGGGACCGAAATCTTAACGTTTAGCTATGCTGAATAGAATCTCCCTGAGGGGGCGCCCTCATCATAGATGAGCGCCTTGAATTAAAAAGAGGTATGCAGGCAAACAGAAAGTCCCGCTGGGTGGGCGGGACTTTCCTCGGAGTAATTGGGCGCAACGAATGAGTTTGGGTTCACTTTGGGTTGTTGCATTTGCCCAGATTAAAATGTGATCTTCACTTATGGATACGAGGGCAACCTCCGGAACGTTACTCTAAAGCGAAAGTTTTTTTGCTTTTTTTTATTCCATCCGAATTATACGCCGGGAAAACGAAGTTAATTAATTCAAATTAACCGAATATTAGAGAGGTTATTTTTTAAGCATTTCGTTCATGGCCGCCGCTGCTTTACGGCCTTCGCCCATGGCGAGAATCACGGTGGCAGCACCGAGCACGATGTCGCCGCCCGCATAGATCCGGTCGATAGAAGATTTTCCATTTTCATCGGCCACAACATTGCCCCATTTGTTGGTTTCTAAACCGGGGGTGGTTTGGCGAATGAGTGGGTTGGAGTCGTTACCAATGGCGACGATAACCGTATCGAGATCGATCTCAAATTCGCTACCTTCAATGGCCATGGGGCGGCGGCGGCCAGAGGCGTCGGGCTCGCCGAGTTCAAATCGCAGGCATTCGATGCCACGCACCCAGCCCCGTTCATCGGCAAGAATACGCTTGGGATTTTGTAATAGATGAAAAATAACGCCTTCTTCTTTGGCGTGGCCAACTTCTTCGGCCCGCGCGGGCATTTCAACTTCGGTGCGGCGATAGATTAAATGAACCTCTTGGGCTCCGAGGCGCACAGCGGTGCGGGCGGCATCCATCGCCACATTTCCGCCCCCGAGTACCGCCACTTTTTGAGAGTCGAAAATAGGCGTGGCCGCATTCTTTTTGTCATAGGCCCGCATGAGGTTGGAGCGCGTCAGGTATTCGTTTGCGGAATAAACGCCGACGAGGTTTTCGCCTTCGATATTCATAAAACGCGGCAGTCCAGCGCCGGTGCCAATGAACAGGGCATCGAAGCCATCTTCGTCGAGCAGGGCTTGGATTTTACGCGTGCGGCCCACGATAAAGTTGGGTTTGAGTTCACAGCCCATTTCGATTAGGGCATCGATCTCTTTTTGTACAATGGCTTTGGGCAGGCGAAATTCGGGAATCCCGTAGATCATTACGCCGCCGGGTTTATGAAAGGCTTCGAAGAGTACCACGCTATGGCCTTCGCGGCGGATATCCGCCGCAACGGTGAGCCCCGCAGGGCCAGTTCCGATGATGCCCACTTTTTTGCCGGTTTCAGGTTTTACAAGGGGTGTTTCTATTAAGTCGTTTTCACGTTCCCAGTCGGCGACATAGCGTTCGAGGCGGCCAATGCTTACGGCTTGATCGATCGATTTTAGTGCTTTCCCGACGGTGCAGAGCGCTTGGCACTGGCTCTCTTGCGGACAGACCCGTCCGCAAACGGCGGGCAGTAAACTGCTCTGTTTAAGGATGTCGATGGAGTTCTTGTTGTCGCCATCCGCAATGGCCTGGATGAAGCCGGGGATATCGATGCCAACCGGGCACCCCGCAATACACGGAGCGGTTTTGCACTGTAGACAACGCTCGGCTTCGAGCTTCGCCTGTTCGGGGGTGTAGCCGATGGCAACCTCATTCATATTGGTCCGACGAATGGCGGGATCCTGCGAAGGCATCTCCTGCATGGGGATGGCCATGCGGGTTTTAGGGGTGAGCGGGCTGGGCAATTCCTCCAGCGTTTGGATGGCTTCGGCGGCTAACTTTTCGGCGGGGATATAGGTCAAATTTCTTCTCCCGAGTGGAGGCCAATTCGACAGGTGTGGTCTTTTGTTTCCTGCTTTTTGTAGGTGTTGAGACGATTCATCATGTTGTCAAAATCGACGAGATGACCATCGAACTCGGGGCCATCGACGCAGACAAATTTAGTTTCGTTGCCAACGGTGACCCGACAACCCCCGCACATGCCGGTGCCATCAACCATGATCGTGTTGAGCGAAACCTGCGTGGGAACGGCATAGGGTTTGGTGGTGGCGGCACAAAATTTCATCATAATCGGAGGGCCGATCGCTACGGCCAACGCCGGTTTCGGATCGAGCTCGCAGAGCTCTTTGAGGGGTTCGGTAACGAGACCTTTTCGCCCCGCCGATCCGTCGTCGGTGCAGATAATCAGTTCATCGGCGATGGCGCGCATTTCGTCTTCGAGAATGATCAGCTCTTTGTTGCGTGCCCCCATGATGATGATCACCTTATTGCCCGCGGCTTTCATGGCCTGCGCAATGGGATGAAGCGGAGCTACGCCGATACCGCCGCCAACACAAACAACGGTGCCAAAATTTTCAATATGCGTTGGCCGACCGAGCGGGCCAACCAGTGCGGCAATTTCTTCGCCGACGTTTAGCAGGGCCAATTTTTTGGTGGTGGCCCCGACCGCTTGAAAAATGAGAGTAATCGAGCCTTCGTCAGGATTGGCATCGGCCACGGTGAGTGGGATGCGCTCACCGAATTCCTCGCACAACTGGAGAATGATAAATTGTCCGGCTTTACGCTCCCGGGCAATCAATGGAGATTCGACCTTCATTAAAAATACGGATTCCGAAAGCTGCCTTTTCTCAAGTATTCGATTCATGAACTCATTCCCTTTAATCAATAAATATAGAGCCGTGGATAAAGGTTTTTGGCTCGTATTGCAATCCACTTTTTGGTTAGAAATCGATATCGGTGAACCCGCTCGATTGGAATCATTTCTGAATCACGTAGGGCGGGTGGGGGGTTCTTTAAAATTACGAAAAAATAAGGGCTAATTTTTATGAATCTATATCAGGAAATCGGAGTTCTTATATTGTCCAGTATATAATAAATGGAGCCATTTCTGAGAGATCCTTATGGGTTTTCGGTTTCGTAGTGAAACGGAGAGGGGCTATTGAGGGCATTTCCGGAGCAGGTATCGTCGCAACGTCCGCATTGAATGCAATGGAAGTCGGAGACCTTTACGGCTTGTTGGAATCCGACGGCGGTGATGGCTTGCACGGGGCAGGTCTTGGTGCATTGAATGCAAGTGAAACAACTTTCGGCATTGATCCGTCGACGGCGTAGACCGAATTTAGAGAAGAACCCGAGCAACACGCCATAAGGACAGGCGAACCGACAGAATGGGCGCGGTACAAGAATGCCGAGAATCAGCACGGCGGCCAGAATCAGCCAAACCGTTAAGTCGCCCACAAGAATGAGACGTTGCTCGGTTAGGGTTCCGTGGATCAGATCGCCCAGTTGTTTGAACCAAGCATGTCCGGTAAAGAAGATCGGTTTATAGACATCGATTCGACAGGCGAGGAAAATTCCGCTGCGCAGTGCGCCCCATACCGTGGCGCCGAGCAGGACAAATGGAATGAGCCGGAGAATATTATTCAGCCGCGGTGGAACGAGTACGTATCCCTTTTTTCGGCTAATCAAGTGCTGAATGGCGCCGAGCGGGCAGGCGGAGGTGCAGAAAACGCGCCCCGCAAAAAAGGAGATAACGAGCGGGAGTAAAAAAAGAATCGCCACGGTTTTTCCAATCAGTTCGGGGGCGACTAGCCCCAAACAAAAATTGGTGGTGGCACCGATCGGACAGATGCATCCGCCGCGAAAAAGCCCGAAGTAGAGCAAACCGCCGACCAGACTGAATACCGTGAAGAGGCTTTTCTTTTGGTGCTTAATCGAAAGTACGGCGGCCACGACCAGCAGGGTGCCCAGCACAAGGAGATCGACGATTTCCCAGCTGAAGGGTTCAAATGAAAACGTCTGCGGAACATGCGCCTCTTTATATTCGGACAGCTCTTGGGTCGGCGGGCGTTCGCAATCTTCCACGGCGGCGGCGATGGTCGCAAACCCGAAGAGAAGTAGCGTGAAAATAAAAAGAAGCCGACTCAAGAGTATTCCCCCATGAAATAGGCGCTGTCGAAGAGGTAGTCGCCGCGATAGTCGTCGACCGGCTCTCGCGGAATACGTTCGATGGCATCGTGAGGGCAAGCCACGGCGATGGAGCATTCGTTGCACCCGAGGCAGAGATCGGGGCGAATGATGAGGAACATGGAACGCGAGCCGAGTTCGGTGCAGTGTTTTACGCATTGAGCGCACCCAACGCACAGCGCGGGATCATGAGAATAGAGAAACAGTCCATCTGCTCCACCGCTAAAATTTTTGCGCACAACGGCGTTATGTGGACAAACGCGGTCGCCTTCGCTTTTAATTTTTTCGGAGTCGATATGGATGTTGGTAATGTGCCCATGACAGACGACGCAGTTGGAGCATTTCTTTGGATCGTTGATGGCCTTTACCGCAGAAATATTGCGGACGCAACTCGTTGCGCAGAGTCCACACTGCTGGCATTTTTCGGCATTAATCTGCCAGGCAAAGCGGCGACCCTGCGCAATAAAATCGCCCTCTTCTGAGGGCGTGGAAAGGATGCGGGCAGTGGCACCGCCGAGCGCCAGCACGCCGAGGGCATGTCCCGCTCGACGAAGATATTCTCTGCGAATCATGATTAATCTCCCTGTTCTGATGGATTCCACGGGGCGGGCTTAACGAAGCCGTTGCCGAGCAAGGTTTCCGGAGCATTGGCTCCGGAGAGAGCTAGCAAGGCGTGTTGCAACCGCGCGGCATTTTTGGCCCCCACTTTATTCCGGTCGAGCAGGAGCGAGGTGAGCGGAATGGCTTCTGTTTTTTCCAAGATCCGGAAATCAGCAGGATTGGCAAAGTCGGCAACGCAGTCGGTGGAGAGGGCATAGTCGCTCACAACAACGGCCTCGGCCTTTTCGTCGAGCAGCACTCCGATATTTTCGCCGCAACTCGCGTTGCTGTCGATCTTCGCTGGGCGAATGCCGCGTTGTGTGAATAACCGTTTGGCGGCCTGGTGTTTTTCATAGGCATCGGGCTGGCCGATGTAAACGTGCTTGCCGCTCAATTCTTCCAGCGTTTGGATCGGGGAATCGACGGGAACAATCACGATGCCGGTGAGCCAGCGATTGTTGTTGGGGTCGAGCACATCGACGATGCGTTCAAAATTTGCGCCCGCTTCTTGCTGGTGGCGCAAGGCATACCACGGTTTGCAGAGCGCTCCGTCGTATTCCCCCGAGGCGATGGCATCTTCGAGCTGATAGGTTTCAGACAAGTAGACGAGTTGAAGATCGATGCCGTAATCTGTTTTAAGTTTTGACAGCGTTGCGGAATAGGTGCGCGCGGCCACGTCGTGGACGCATGAGCAGGCGGTATCCATGCAGTAGATGTCGTTCACGGCAAGTTTTAAAAGTAGTGAGTCGGCGGGTTGTTGCGTGGCGCATCCGGCCAGCAGAACAAGACTAAGAAGAGAGATTATGGCACGCATTTTACGATGTATCCTTTGGTGTTGGCGGCAAGATAGATTGTGCCTTTGCTGTCAATTGCAACGGGGATAAATTCGCAGCCTTTCACGAGCTCTTCAACCCCTTTGATGATCTGAGCATCTTGGCCGTTGGTATTATAAATTTTGATGCGGGTGGGGTCTTTTTCCACCGTCAGAATACGATGGTCGGGCAGATACTCCGCGCTGACTGGATTGCAACATCCTTGAAAATCATCCAGCCCGCGGCCGCGTTTCCCGAACTCGGTAATCAGGTTTCCATCGAGGTCAAACTGCTGCAATTTGAAGGCGCCGAGATTGGAAACTGCAACGGTTCCATTGGGCGCTACGCAAAAGTCGAAAATGCCACCACAGAGGCGTAGCCCTTTTTTAATTCGTCCGGTTTCTTCGCCAGTTTCCACATTCATGAAAACCAATGAGCGCGCGGTAAGGTCAGCCACCACTAGTTTACTGCGCACAATCCGCGCGGCTTTGGCCGATTTTAAATTGGTATATTTCACCGTTTTAAGCTTTTTGCCCGAGCGATCGAAAACGCCACATTGCACTCCAATGGGAATTTTAACCTTACGCATTCGCGCGCCGACTTTAACTTTTTTCTCTTGGATTAGGGTGGCGAAAATATGAAGGTTTCCGGCGGAATCGATCGCAATGGCCTCGGTATTTTTCATCCCCGTTTCAATGGTTGATTCCACCGATCCAGCCGCATTGAAAATCGTTACTTTTCCTTTTTTTTCTAGGACACAGAGCGTGTCGCCGCTACCGATCGCAATTTGGCTAATGATCCCGAGCTGGCCCTTACCGACGGTCCCTTCAACGTGATATTCGCCAAAGGTAGCCGCCGTGGAAAGAAAGATTGCGGTGTATAAAACGATATAAATGTTCTTCATGGTTAAATCTCCGGATAAGGAATAACCATAAATGAATTATAATATTAAGGACTACTTAAAAACGGGTATCCCGCTTCTTTAGACGAAAATCAAAGAATGCCTATGAATGTGAAAGGCGCGGGCAGGATAGTGAACTTTCATTTGCAGGGTGTTGAGTATTCAGGCCTGACCCGAATGGTACTTAATTAAGGGGTTTTTGCACGGTATTTACTCCGGTGTTTAATCTCTTTCATCGTGCTGCGATGTTCGGTTAAAAGTTGGTAGGATTTGGGTCTGCGTTTAAGACAACGGGGTTCTTTTCGATTT
>JAUUYK010000147.1 GCA_030588285.1 Kiritimatiellales bacterium | reverse complement strand
GGCACGAAAGGCAATCGTCATTAATCAGCCCATCATTTTCTACGGCGTGCGGAATAACCGGTGGCGCACCGGCATAGGCGCGGCGGCTGTAATATTCCTTCAACGTCCGCACCTTTGCCCCCGGGCGTGGCGTCGACTCATGAATGGTTAAGGCCGCGCGGGGTGGAGCAACCTTTTCGTGCGCTACCGCATGTGGAGTGGCATGAGCCGATTCCCACGAAGCATGATGCGCGGCGGGCGCCTCGGCTGCCTGCAATTTAGCGCGAACCCCAAACAGCACCGAAATGCCAATGACGGTAAACCCTGAAATAATGAGTAACCCGCTCAGCGGGGAAGCCTTTTCCGAGCTCATACCCGCTCAACCTTTATAGCGCACTTTTTATAGTCCGGCTGTTTGGAGTACGGGTCAAACGCATCGAGTGTCAGTAGATTGATCAATTTATTTTCATCGAAGAACGGAACAAAGACCGACATGCTTACGGGATTTCCGCGGCCATTTATTTTTGCTTTTAGCAGCATGGTTCCCCGGCGGGAAGTCAGGCGCACTTCATGGCCATCGACAATGCCCATACGGCGCGCATCTTCGGGGTTTATTTCCACATATGCTTCCGGCACCGATCGGTTGAGAACGGGAATCCGGCGGGTCATGGAACCGGTATGCCAGTGTTCGATCACCCGGCCGGTGCAGAGCCAGAACGGATAGTCGGCATCGGGCTCTTCGGCGGCGGGTTCATATGGACGGGCGTAGATCACCGCTTTACCGTCTTTTTTGCCATAAAACTCAAATCCACTGCCTTTTTTAACGGCGGGGTCATATTTTTCGTTATAGCGCCACTTGGTCTCTTTTCCATTCACATACGGCCATTGGAGCCCGGGAAATTTTCGCAATTCATCGTAGGGCGCCATGCCGTGTTTCATGCCCGCTTGATGCAGGCGATACTCCTCGTAGACATCGCGAATGTAGGTCTCTTTTGCATACGGAAATTCTTTGGTGAACCCCATGCGGCGAGCCACTTCTATGAGTTGCCAGGTGTCGCACATGGCTTCGCCGGGAGGTTGAACCAATTGATCAAACTGCTGCGTTCGGCGTTCGGAGTTTCCGTATACGCCTTCGCGCTCAATCCAGCAAGCCGCCGGTAGAATGACATCGGCCACGGCGGTCGTCGGCGTTGGGTAGATGTCCGACACCACGATAAAACGATCCTCCTTTTCACAAGCTGGGGTATAGCGGCCGAGCTTCGGCATGGTTTGCATCGGGTTCGTGACCTGTGTCCAAAGAAAACGAATTTCTCCACGATCAATCGCTCGGAACATTTCGACGGTGTGATAGGTCGGTTTCGAGGGAATGCGCTCAACAGGTACGTCCCAAATTTTGGCGGCAAACTCGCGATGCTTTTTGTTCATCACTACGCCGTGTGGAAGTTTATGCGTTAACGTTCCGACCTCGCGGACGGTTCCGCAGGCGCTTGGCTGACCGGTCAGAGAGAAGGGGCTGTCGCCTGGTCTCGAGATTTTGCCGGTGAGCAAATGGATGTTATAGACGAGGTTGTTGACCCATGTGCCCCGTGTATGCTGATTCAGGCCCATGCACCAGAAAGAAATCACCTTCCGGTTGGGATCGCCATAAAAAGCCGCGAGCCGACGAATATCACCGGCGGGGACGCCGCTCAATTTTTCCACTTTTTCGGGAGTGTAATCCTCAAGAAATGCCGTGTATGCCTCGACATCAATCGCGCGGGTTTCTTCGATCACTTTAAAGTGATCTTCCAGCCCATAGCCAATATTGGTCTTTCCTTCCTTGAAGTTGACATGCTGATTGACGAAGTCCCAGTCGACCTGATCGTTTTTAATAATCTCGTGGCAGATCGCATTGGCAATCGCGAGGTCGGTTTGTGGGCGGAAATTAGAGGTGTAGTCGGCGGCGCGGCTGGTGCGGGTGGCGCGGGTAGACAAATCAATAATTTTAACACGACCGGGATTGCGGCGGCGTTGTTCCAGACAGCGAGAGAAAAGCACCGGATGCATCTCGGCCATGTTGTTGCCCCACATGACAAAGGTTTCGGTCTTCTCAATATCGTCGTAGCAGCCCATCGGTTCGTCCGCACCGAACGTGGTGAGAAAACCGGTCACTGCACTGGCCATGCAGAGGCGAGCATTGGCCTCGAGATTATTGGTGCCAATGCAGCCTTTCATAAATTTGCTGGCCACGTAGCCATCTGGAATGGTCCATTGCCCTGAGCCATAAAGTGCAACCGAATCTTTCCCGTGTTTATCGATCGTTTCCTGCATTTTTTCAGCGACAATATCCAGTGCTTCAGAAATGGGAACCGGAACCATTTTTCCATCGCGCTTGACGTAAGCCTGCTTAAAACGGTCGGAGGCATAAAGTACTTGTACCGAGTGTAACCCCTTCACACAACCGAGCCCGCGGCTGACCGACGAGGCCGGATCGCCTTTCACCGCAACCGCTTTACCGCCGGAAACGCCAACGAGCAGGCCACAACCCACACCACAAAAGCGGCACGGCGTCTTATGCCAATCTAATCCACTTCCTGCGATCCCCGCCTCTTGAACGCTACCAAATGATACACCGGGCACCATGGCCACAGCGGACGCGCAAGCCGAAGGGAGTGCGGAGTTTTTCATAAATTTACGACGATCCATTAGTCATTCTCCCCATCTGGTATGTCTGCAAAGCTGATCGCGATGCAGCTAATTTTGTCATTATTCTTCAATTCTTTATAGAGTCGCTTGTCCTCCTCCTTAGAAGGCGTATCGGTGACTAACACGATTACCTCGCGTCCATCAGACGGATAGGCATCGCACCCCTTTTTTTCGCTTAACTCCTGCTGAAGCGCATCGAACTGACCTTTCACGGCGTTAACCACATAACTACAAATCGGCATCTGAATACCTCATTAAAAGCACTATAAAGACCCATACGGCTTAAGTTTCATAAAGCGGGAAATAAAATACCACCTACCTACCTTTTGCAAGGATTGATGATCATTTTAGTCATCTTTATATTTAATCTACCGAAGCGGCGGTCGATCCATTTTAGCCCGTATAAATCGTTATTTCTCCGCCGGCTAAAAAACAAAAAAACCCCCGTCTAAAAAAGACGAGGATCTTGAAAGATCTAAGATGTTTGAATTATTCTTTTTCCGCTTCAAGAAACCGCTCTGCTTCGAGCGAGGCCGCGCAGCCGGTTCCGGCGGCAGTAATCGCCTGACGGTAAATTGCGTCGGAAACATCTCCCGCAGCGTATACACCCGAGATTTTGGTTTTAACGCCGTCGGCAATCAAATAGCCCACATCGTCCATCTCAAGTTGACCCACAAACGCATCGGTATTTGGCTTGTGCCCGATCGCTGAAAAATAACCCATACACTCAATCTCTTTAACTTCACCGGTTTTAACGTTTTTAATTCGCACCCCCGTCACACCGCTATCATCGCCAATAATTTCTTCCACCGTCGAATCCCACGCCATTTCGATCTTTTCGTGGTTAACCGTCCGTTCGGCCATAATTTTGGAAGCCCGCAGTTCATCGCGCCGATGAATCAGGGTAACTTTAGAAGCAAAACGCGTCAGAAACATCGCTTCTTCACACGCGGTGTCACCACCACCGACCACCACAATCGGTACATCTTTATAAAAGGCGCCGTCGCACGTGGCACAGGCAGAAACACCACGACCGAGGAATTTTTGCTCGGTCTCAAGGCCAAGATACTTCGCCGTAGCTCCCGTTGCAATAATCACGGTTTTTGCTTCGATGTTATCGCCCGACATCATCTCAAGTTTAAAGGGGCGCGAGGAAAAATCGGCTTTAACAACGGCAT
>JAUUYK010000106.1 GCA_030588285.1 Kiritimatiellales bacterium | reverse complement strand
CTGAAGGTGGATCCGTTTGAAATCGTGGTCGATGAGATCGTGGAGCAGGGCATGAGCGGTGTGCGAGCAAAGGTGGTGCTGCACGAACATCATCACGATCATGACCACGGGCACCACCATGGACGTCATTTGAGTACAATCCTTAAATTGATTAAGGAGAGCGAACTGCCGGCCTCGGTGAAGGAATCTGCGGCACAGGTTTTTCAGCGCATCGGCGAAGCTGAGGCAGCGATTCATGGAATCGATATTGAAAAGATTCATTTCCACGAAGTGGGCGCCATGGATTCGATCATCGATATTGTTGGATGCTGCCTTGCACAGCATAAACTGGGCGTGAATGGGGTTTCCATTCGTAACTTACCGCAGGGGCATGGAACTCTCGAATGTGCCCATGGAACCTATCCAAATCCCGCGCCAGCCACACTTCGTTTGTTAGAAGGATTCCCTGTTGTAGAGGTAGACGAACCCTTTGAATTGGTAACGCCAACGGGAGCCGCACTGCTTTCCTTGTGGAAAACAGAAGCCGTTCCTTGCGCTGGAAGTTGCGCCGTTAAGACGGCGTATAGTTTTGGACATCGAAAACTCAACGGACGGCCCAACCTACTACGAGCCACGCTCTATGAAGCCGGAGCAGAACGTGCTGACGAAGTGCTGGTTTTGGAGTGTAATCTTGATGACACTACGCCGGAACTGGTGGGTTGCCTATTCGATCAATTAGTAGAAGCCGGGGCGTTGGATGTTTTCACCCTACCGGTGTTTATGAAAAAACAGCGGCAGGGTATTTTGCTAACGGTGCTGTGTATTCCAGCCGATCGAGAACGTATGCTGGATCTGATTTTCTACGAATCGACCACCTTTGGAATCCGCGAGCGGTTAGAAAAACGGACCGTGCTGGAACGGAGTTTTCAGCCGGTGGAAACGGGGTATGGCTTGATTCAGGTGAAGATCGGAAAATATAAAGGTAGGGTGGTTACCGCTTCGCCGGAAATTGAAGCGTGTCGTAAATTAGCTCGGAAAAAGGGTGTTTCGGTTGAGCAGATTTACAGGGAAGCATTGGTTTTAGTTAAATTAGGAGAGTCAAAATGAAGAGATTGTGGCTGGGAGTGTTGTTCGTTTTATGGGTGGGTTTGGCCTATGCGGAGTTGAAACTGCCCGCGTTGTTTTCGGATGGCATGGTGTTGCAACGGGATCAACAGGTTCCGGTGTGGGGCTGGGCGGAGCCGGGCGCGGAAGTGACGGTTTCCTTTGCGGAACAGAAGGTTTCCGCAACGGCGGGGCAGGATGGAAAATTTTTGGTCCGGCTCAAGAAAATGGATGCATCGAAGACGTTCCGAGGTCTAAAGGTGTCGAGTGGCGATGAACTGCTGACGGTGGAAAATATTCTAGTCGGCGAAGTTTGGCTCTGTTCCGGCCAGTCCAACATGGAGTGGCCCGTCTCGAAGTCGTTGAACTTTGATAAGGAAAAAGCAGACGCTAATTATCCGCTGATTCGTATGTTTCTAACAAAAAAGGAAGTCGCTTCTGAACCTCAGTCGGATTGTTCGGGAACGTGGACGGTTTGTACTCCAGAAAATGTGGGAAAATTTTCTGCCACGGCCTATTTTTTCGGTCGTGAACTCCGAAATGAGTTAGAGGTGCCGATTGGTTTGATTCGCTCGTGCTGGGGCGGGACACGCATCGAGGCGTGGAGCCCAATGGAATCGCTTTCGAAATTTCCGGAGGTTATGAGCTATAAATCAGAAGAAGACCTGAAGGCAGAACAGTTTAGTGAAGTTGCCGAAGAAAAACGGTATGCCGCAGCCGTAAAAGCGCGGGAGGCCGCCAAGGCGAACGGGAAGAAAGTTCCGCGGAGGACGAGAAAACGGAAGAATCCACACCAATCACCAAACTATCCAGCAAACCTCTACAATGCGATGATTAATCCGTTCATCCCGTACGGGATCCAGGGTAGTATTTGGTACCAAGGCGAGGCTAATGCCGGTTCGGTGGAGCAGGCGATTCTTTATCGCGATTTGCTTGAAAATATGGTGAACGAATGGCGCGAGGATTGGGGATCTGAATTTCCATTTTATGCCGTTCAGCTTGTGAATTTTAAGAGTGCTCAGAGAAACCCAGTGGAGAACTCGGGCTGGGTATTCAGTCGAGAAAGCTTCTTGAAATTCCACAAGGAGGTTCCAAATGTGGGAATAGCCGTGGGAATTGATGTTGGCGATGGGGGGAATATCCATCCGAGAAACAAACAGGCCATCGGCTACCGGTTGGCGCAGCAGGCGCTGGCGAAAACCTATGGGAAGAATGTCGTGCCCGGAGGACCGATCTACACGTCGATGGAAAAGAACGGTAACACGATCGTTGTTAAATTCGACGATATCGGTTCTGGATTGGTGGAGCAGGGCGGGGAACCGCTAAAAAGATTCGCCATTGCAGGGGCAGATAAGCGGTTTGTCCTCGCACAAGCGGTGATCGTTGACAATACCGTGATCGTTAGTTCAACAGAAGTGGCCGACCCCGTTGCCGTTCGCTATGCATGGGCCAATAATCCGGAGGGCTGCAACTTGTTCAATAAGGAAGGCTTTCCGGCCTCGCCGTTTCGTACCGACGATTGGGATCCGATGGTGAAATAGGCGAATAGCCAGAAAACCCGTTTGCGTTTTTTTAATCTCTGGAATATCGTTCCGGCTTTTGACTTTTAGGAATTTTTATATGTTGGCAAAACGAATTATACCCTGTCTGGATGTGACCGGTGGGCGCGTCGTGAAAGGCGTAAATTTTGTGGATTTGCGCGATGCAGGCGATCCGGTGGAATCGGCGAAGGCGTATGAAGCTCAGGGCGCGGATGAACTAACGTTGCTGGATATCACGGCATCGAGCGATGGCCGAGAAACGATGGTCGATATTGTCCGTCGTTGTGCCGAACAGGTTTTCATGCCTTTAACCGTGGGGGGCGGTATTCGTACTGCGGCCGATGTGCGCAATATGCTGAAAGCCGGCGCGGATAAGATTTCATTTAATACGGCGGCAATTATTAATCCCGACATTCTTAATGAATGCTCCAATTCATTTGGATCGCAATGCACCGTGCTGGCCATCGATGCCCGCCGAAATAGCGATGGCACATGGGGCGTTTTTACCCATGGTGGCCGCAATCCAACGGAGCTCGATGCCATTAAATGGGCCATCGAAGGCACACAGCGCGGTGCGGGCGAAATTCTGCTCACGAGCATGGATGCCGATGGCACCAAGGATGGCTACGATCTAGAACTGACCCGTGCAATTTCTGATGCGGTTTCGGTGCCGGTCATCGCCTCCGGCGGAGCTGGCACGCTCGATCATTTGGCCGAAGCGGTAACAAAAGGAAAGGCGGATGCCGTACTGGCCGCTTCCATTTTTCACTTTGGCGAATTTACGATCCGTGAAGCAAAGCAATACATGCGCGATAAGGGAATTGAAGTTAGGCTATAGATTTTTTGTCCACAGATTACACAGATGTTCACTGATTTTAAAACCCACGTAATCGGAGAAATCGGTGGATAATATTTTAAATGAAAATAGGAGAATGGATATGAGCAAGGAATTAGAAGAAGGATTGGAGCTGGCACTGGACTGGAATAAGCTGGAAAAAGCGGTTGAAGGAACGAAGGGGATTATTCCTGTTGCCGTGCAACATGCGGATACAAAAGAAGTTATTCTGGTGGCTTACATCAACCAAATCGCATTCGAGGAATCGCTCAAGCGCAAGATGTTGGTGCTTTGGAGTTCATCGCGCCAGGAGTTATGGATCAAGGGGTTGACCTCCGGCGAAACCTTCGAACTCGTTAATGCCTACGTTAACTGCGAGCAAAATTCGCTCCTCTTTGAAGTGCGCCCAAATCGTGGCGGAATCTGCCACACCAAGAATAAAAACGGAGAGCCGCGCAATTGTTACTACCGCAAGGTCGATCTCGATAATCCGACGAAGTTAGAAAACTTAGACGCGTAAGATAAAGTCTCGCGCGAGTTAAAAATCGGTTGAGGAAAAGGGTATGAAAATTAGGATTAACGATTTAATGCAGCAGAGCGGTGTGAAGTTTGGCACGAGCGGGGCGCGAGGGTTGGCGGTCGAAATGACAAACTCGGTCTGCTACAGCTATACCACCGGGTTCCTTCAGTATCTGGAAGAAACGGGAGCGCTCAAAAAAGTAGACGATGCGCCCTGCTTCGTAGCGATCGCGGGGGATTTGCGCCCGAGTACCGCTCGCATTATGGGCGCGGTGGTGAAGGCCGCTTCGGATATGGGATATATCCCGGTTAATTGCGGTTTCATTCCTTCTCCCGCCGTGGCCCTCTACGGGATTGAAAATGCCTGCCCTTCAATCATGGTGACTGGAAGTCATATTCCGGCCGACCGCAATGGGATCAAATTTAATAAACCCACCGGCGAAATTCTCAAATTCGACGAGGAACAAATCCGCGAGCAATTGGTTGATGTGGATGAGTCTATTTTTGCTGCGGGCGATTTTAAACTGCCGGAGGAAAATATGGATGCTCGCTGCAACTATGTGAACCGCTTTTTACATACGTTCCCTGCGGATTGCCTGAAGGGAAAAACGGTCGGAATTTATCAACATTCAGCCGTCGGGCGTGATGTACTCATTGAGATCTTTTCAGGACTCGGTGCGGATGTCACGCCACTCGGTTTTTCCAGCACCTTCATCCCGGTCGACACCGAAGCGATCCGCGAGGAAGATGTGCAGTTGGCGCGCGATTGGTCGGCCGAAAATGGATTCGATGTGATTCTTTCGACCGATGGCGATAGCGATCGACCCTTGATCAGCGATGAACATGGAGCGTGGCTCCGTGGCGATGTCGCTTGTATTTTGGCGGCGAAATATCTCGG
>JAUUYK010000196.1 GCA_030588285.1 Kiritimatiellales bacterium | reverse complement strand
TTTTTGTGTTTTTCATCGAGCGTATAAAAGCAAACACAGGGAGAATTGTCTACAAAAATAGGTTCTTCATGTCAGCATTGCTCAAAGCACGTTAGATAAAAACACCATGCATTATAATTAGTCCGAGCTGAATAAAGCGTGCTTCTTCTTTTCCCTTGAGTGTAAAATAAGTGTGTAAATTGATAATCATTCATTTCGGTAGTGCCCCAAATTGATAAATAGCTATGTTTTGGTCTGTTTTGCCAAAACGCTTATTTGAACTCAGTTTAAATAAGCGTTTGTTGCTGAATATTCGTAAAATAATGACCTAATAAACTTTCATATTATTAATATTGTGAGACTCTTTGGTCTTTTTACGGGAAGGTGTATCACCCGAAGTGCTTAATAGGCGAAAAACACGTAATTTTTAATGTTATGAGAGTTTAACTTAAGGAGTGAAGTTCGATGAAAAAAAATATGGTTACTATTGATGGTAATACAGCAGCAGCACACGTGGCATATGCCTTTTCAGATGTTGCGGCCATTTACCCGATCACCCCATCCTCTACCATGGGCGAGTTGGCAGAAGAATGGGCCAGTCAGGGCATGAAAAATATGTTCGGCCGGGAAGTTAATGTTGTGGAGATGCAATCGGAAGCCGGAGCGGCTGGAGCCGTTCATGGTTCATTAAGCGCTGGGGCACTCACCACCACCTTCACGGCTTCACAGGGATTGCTCTTGATGATCCCTAATATGTATAAGATCGCCGGCGAAATGCTCCCATCTGTTTTTCATGTATCCGCTCGTTCATTGGCCACGCAATCTCTTTCGATTTTTGGCGACCATTCCGATGTCATGTCCGTCCGCAATACCGGCTGGGCACTGACCGCTGCAAGTTCCATTCAGGAAACCATGGATATGGCGGTTGTTGCACATTTAGCGACACTGAAAGCTCAGATCCCTTTCCTAAACTTTTTCGATGGATTCCGTACGTCCCATGAATTACAGAAAGTTGAAAATATTGATTTTGAAGACATTAAGGATCTCGTTGAACCTGAATACATTGAACGTTTCCGCGCTCGCGCTTTGAAACCAGAAAATCCAAGCGTTAAAGTTGCTGCTCAAAACCCGGATGTATATTTCCAAGGGCGAGAAACGAGCAACAAATACTATGACGCTATCCCCGGAATCGTTCAGGAATATATGGACAAGTTCGCGGCTAAATTCGGTCGTAAATATAATCTGTTCGACTACGTCGGTGCAGCGGATGCTGAAAAGGTCATCATCGCGATGGGCTCGGCATGTGATACGATTGAGCAGACCGTCGAAAAACTTAATGCTAAAGGCGAAAAACTAGGACTCATTAAAGTCCGTCTTTATCGTCCGTTCTCCGCGAAAGCATTTACCGACTGTATTCCTGAAACGGCGACAAAGATTATTGTTCTCGATCGCACGAAAGAGCCCGGCGCTCTGGGTGAACCACTTTATCTTGACGTGGTTACCGCACTGGAAGGAAAGGGGCTTAAAATCATCGGCGGCCGCTACGGTCTTTCCTCTAAAGAATTTTTGCCACGCATGGTTAAAGCCGTTTACGACCATATTGATAATGGCGCTTGGCACGGTTTCACCGTTGGAATCAACGACGATGTCACCAACCTCTCCATTCCGATTGGCGAAGAGTTCGGCATTGAACCTTCCGATGTGAAAAGTTCCATCTTCTGGGGCTTTGGATCGGACGGAACCGTGGGAGCCTGCAAAAATACCATTAAGATTATTGGTGATAACACCGATATGACCGCGCAAGCATATTTCGTGTACGACTCCAAAAAATCCGGCGGGGTTACGGTCTCGCACCTTCGTTTCGGCGAAAGCGGCGTAAACTATCCGTACCTGATTCAGCACGCGGGCTATGTGGCCTGTCATAACGTTTCCTATATCGGTCGCTACGACATGCTCGGGGCAATTGAAGATGGCGGCACGTTCGTGCTCAACTCTGAAATCCCGACCGAGGACGTGTTTAATCACCTCACGAAGGAAGAACAGCAGATCATCATCGATCGCAAAATTAATTTCTACAATGTAAACGCTTTGAGAATTGCGATCGACGTTGGCTTGGGCGGCCGTATTAACACCGTCATGCAAACGGTCTATTTCAAGCTCTCCGGTGTTTTGCCAGAAGCTGATGCCATTAAGCTCATTAAAGGATATGCCAAGAAAACCTTTGAATCCAAAGGCATGGATATCGTCGAAATGAACTGGAAGGCCATCGATGCCTCCGCTGCCGCGATCGAAAAAGTTAATGTGCCCGCGGAAATTACCGAATCATACGTCCTTCCCAAGCTCATTAAGGATGATGCCTCAGATTTTGCTCGGGAAGTAATTCTTCCGGTAATGATGCAGAAGGGCGACGATGTTCCGGTTTCTAAAATGACGTTTGACGGAACACTACCGGTCGGCACGTCGAAACTAGAAAAACGTGGTATTGGCCCACGGGTTCCTAAATGGGTTAAAGACAACTGCATTCAGTGTAACCAATGTGTTATGGCCTGTCCGCATGCTGTTATCCGTGCAAAACAGATTGTTCCGGCTGATCTTGAGAATGCACCGGAAACATTTGTTACCCTCAAATCGAAGACCAAACATGAGAAGGATCTGGACTACAAAATTCAGGTTTATATCGAAGACTGTACGGGTTGCGGGGTTTGTGTTGAAACCTGCCCAGCTAAAACCAAGGCACTGGAATTCACCACGCTTGACGAAGAGCGGGCCAATGGCGAAGTGGAAAACACCACCTTCTTTGAAGAAATGCCCGATAACGTGCTCGACGGTGTAAACGTTGCAACGGTTAAAGGTCTTCAAATGAAGAAGCCTTTGTTCGAATTCTCAGGAGCGTGTGCTGGTTGTGGTGAAACACCCTACGTTAAATTGGTTACACTCCTTTGTGGCGAACACATGATTGTGGCCAATGCAACGGG
>JAUUYK010000201.1 GCA_030588285.1 Kiritimatiellales bacterium | reverse complement strand
TTGGGGTAACGCGCCTTGTGGGAGACGATCCTGACGTTCGTGAGTTGCTGGTGGGAGATCGGGATTTTGATGTGGTTCGGCTTTTGGTGCTTGTGCTGGAAGAACTTCGCGATCCGGTAGCCGCTCCAACGAGTTCGTTGAGTGTGCTGGATAATTCTTCCGCATCGGCATATTCAAGGTTGATCACTTCAAAGGTAATAGCCGGTTCCACTTCGATATCGAGCATGGCGATGATTTCATCAAAGAAGTCGAAATTTTCTTCCTGCGAGAAAATGATAATCAGGTTCGTCCGTTCGTCGGCCATTACTTTGACGTTGCCTTGAATGATTACGGCACTGCTGGCTTCTGTTTTAGAAATAGTCGCTTGGGTTGGGGTTTTCACTGTTTTAGTGGCACGAGCGCGAATAACCCCGGGCGGGGTCCGTGCGTATGGGTTTGTGGATGGAGTGGTTTTGTCGCCCTGTGCGGCGGTAATTATTTCATTGAGTTTCGCAGAAATCTCGGAGGCATCGGCATATTTAATTTTATACATTCGTGGTTCAATCTTCGCGGTGGCTTGGTCGATAAATTCGATCAATTCGCGCGCCCGTTTAATATTGTCCTCGGTGTCTGTAATCATAATGCTATTGCTGCGCTCCAGCGTTAGAATTTTACCAAAGGCATGAAGCACATGCTGCACGGCAGTCTGTACTTCGGGAATCGTGACATTTTTTAATTGAATAATGGTGGTAACGAAGGCATCGCTATCGCCATATTCTTGTTCCGGATCCATGTTGATCGTAAGCCCTTGACCGGTTAAATCGGCGGCGGTGGCCTGAATTACTTTGATGTATTTATCGCCCATCGGGACGAGGGCAATGTTGTTCATAGCCAGAATCGCTTCGATCACCTTAATGCTTTCGCTGATCGTCAACTTGCTGGCTTTGAGTGTGATGGTGGCCTTAACCGCATCGGTTTTTAGATAAATCTTATCCGTCCATTCGGCATACATGGTCATAACCGTATCGAGGTCGGCGCCTTCAAAAGCAAAGTCCTGGAGTTTTCCCGAGTGTGTCGTTGGTTGACCTGGGTTTTTGAAGTTTCTTGCTCGTAAATTACTGCTGGGAGCCGCCGGAACTGATTTTTTGACCGGCCGAGTATTTTCTCCCCAGCTGATATTAAAAGAGAACGTAGCGATTGAAATAATCAGTAAAATGGGATTTTTGTAGTTCATAGGTAAGATATAACCCTGTTTTAATAAATTTATTGTAGTCTAGTTAGACTCATGAATAAAGCAAGACACCGCCGTAAAAAATATACCCCAGTTATTGAGGTGGTTTTGGGGCTGAAGCCAGAGCTATGAAGAGCGTAGAGGAGCTGGCATCCCTAGGGCTACATCCAGCGAAACACGGAAGGAACCCGCCTTTGATCGATAGAGAATAAAAATAGTCATTAAAAAATGACAGGCCTTCGTTCTCGGTCATGTGGTTAACCTCATCTAAAGACACTTCTATTCCCGCTTGGTTTGTTTCCTCTTTTTGGGCAAGATTCGGAGCTTAATTTTTTTGAGGAGATAATTCATGGCTGATTTAAGTAGTTTGCTGACAGAAGGCGGTTCGTTGAAGGCTCCGAAATTGAGCGATGTGGTTGGCGGTGCGTCGAATAAAGAGCTGATGGCGGCGGCACGAATTTCGCTGGATGGAAACTGGGGCATGGCTATTTTGGGCTATGTACTTTATTTCGCCCTTGTGATGAGCTTTTCCGCGTTCATTTTTGCGGGGACTTTTTTTGTGGGTGCGATCGGTTCGGCATCGGGAACCGACACCTCATCGGCATTAAGTTCCATGCAGTTTGTTTCTAAGCTAGTTGAATTGCTGGTTTCGGGCGCATTTATGGTGGGGCTCTGCAGTTTCTATCTGGTTATTGTGCAGGAGTCGGAGGGGCGGTTAGAGGCGCTATTCACTGGATTTCGTCGGTTCTGGAAGTCGTTCGGGGCCTGTTTTTTATATACCTTATTTATTATTCTCTGGAGCCTCTTGTTTATTATCCCCGGTATTATCGCATTCTTTCGCTATGCCATGGTCTTTTTTATTATTGCCGATGATGAGGACTGCGGGGCGTTAGAAGCGATTAGCCGAAGCAAGGAAATGATGAAGGGCAATAAATGGAAGTATTTCTGCCTGAACTGGCGCTTTTTCTGGTGGGGATTGCTCTGCACGGTTTTACCGTTCGGTATGCTTTGGCTCTTACCGTATATGCAAACCAGCTTCGCTAAATTCTATGAAGATGTGAAATGAAACTTGAAACCGAAAACTTGAAACCTGAACTAGGTACATTTGAACTTTTAGCAACCGATCCTTCGTGCAAAGCGCGCCGCGGTCGATTCCATACCGCGCACGGAGCGATCGAAACCCCGGTTTTTATGCCCGTTGGAACGCAAGCGACGGTGAAATGTATGTCGCCACAGGAAATGCACGAGATGGATTGCGAAGTCCTGCTCGGCAATACCTACCACCTAAACGACCGCCCTGGCCCCGATCTAATTGAACGCATGGGTGGCCTTCATAAATTTATGGGGTGGGATCGTGCCATTTTAACCGATAGCGGCGGCTATCAAGTTTTCAGCCTCGGTAAAATGAATAAGATTAGCGCCGACGGGGTTTCGTTCAAGTCGCATTCCGACGGGCGAAAGCTTTTTATCGGCCCTCGCGAATCGATGGAAATTCAGCGAAAACTCGGCTCCGATATTGCGATGGTTTTTGACGAATGCCCTCCGTATCCGTGCGAGAAGGAATACGCTTGCCAAGCGGTACGCAGAACCCTAGATTGGGCGGCTAT
>JAUUYK010000163.1 GCA_030588285.1 Kiritimatiellales bacterium | reverse complement strand
GTATGGAGCAACCGCGTAACAGCAAACCCAATCGAGATCGATGGGATATGGACAAAGTCCGCTTTCATCTTAATGCTCCGCCTTCTCCTAAGCGGGACGTTCGTTGGATTGGCGATGTCCTCAAGGATGTAGTGGATGGGTTGGAGCAGCCCACTCAGGAAAATATCCTAATTTTGCGGAGGGCATGGGCGAAGCTGGTTGGAGTCCAAATTGCCAAGCATAGCGAACCGGGATTTGTTAAGGATTTTCAGCTACATATCTTTGTTGATCATCCCGGCTGGATGTCCGAGCTCGAGCGCATCAAACACCCGCTTCTTAGGAAGCTCCAGTCCAGTTATCGTGACCTACGTATTCGGAAGATCTGCTTTTTGCTTCAGTACCGCTAACTTTAAAGAAGCGTCCCTGCCAGATCGGCTAGCTCGGAGCGTTCTCCTTTGGTGAGGTTGACGTGTGCGTAGAGCTGTTGCCCTTTCATTTTCTCGATCAGGTAGCTCAGTCCATTGGACTGGCTGTCGAGGTAGGGGTGGTCGATCTGGAATATATCCCCGGTAAACACAATTTTGGTGCCTTCCCCGGCGCGGGTAATGATGGTCTTGATTTCGTGCGGGGTCAGGTTTTGTGCTTCATCGATGATGAAAAAAGTGTTCACGAGGCTTCGCCCGCGGATGTATGAGAGGGGCTCGATGACCAGTTTTTTATCGTAAACCAACTTGGTTACCTGGCTGCGCTTCGTGTCGCCCTGGGCATGCTCGATCACGGCGAGGTTATCGAATAATGGTTTCATATAGGGATCGAGCTTGGATTGAATATCGCCGGGAAGGAATCCGACATCCTTATTGCTCAACGCCACGATTGGCCGCGCCATGAGGATTTGACGATAACTTTTCTTTCGCTTGAGCGCACCGGCCAACGCGATTAATGTTTTTCCGGTTCCGGCTTTTCCGCTCAGGCTTACGAGGCGGATGTTCTCGTTGAGAATGGCATCGAGTGCGTAGGTTTGCTCAGAGTTGCGCGGGGTTATTCCAAAGGATGGAACTTTGTCGACGTGCCGGATGAGGTTGAGCTCGGCATCGTAGACCGCCAATGCGGATTTTCGTTCCCCGCGCAGAATCAGATATTCATTAGGGACGAGCGGGGTCTCCACGTTTAGGTCTGAAGAGGGGAATTCGTAGGGTGGGGTGTACATCAGGTTGATGAGTTCGGGGTCAATATTTTCTACGGTGCGAGTTCCTGTATAGAGCTGATTGATATCGGAGACATGGTCGTTTTTGTAGTCCTGCGCCATCAGTCCAACGGCTTTGGCCTTCATGCGAAGATTGACATCTTTCGTGACGAGTGAAACCTCGCGATCGGAAAATTCCTTGGCAACCTGATAGCCGATGTTGAGAATATGATGGTCCGGTTTTTGGGTCGAAAAGTTATCGGCGATGCAGTCGGTGAATTTACGATCAAGTTTGATGCTGATTTTTCCAAGGCCGGGGCCGATGGGAACCCCGCCGTTGAAAAGTTTATCTCCGCTGAGTGAATCGAGGGTTCTGGCAAATGCGCGGGCATGGAAGTTGAGGGAGTCGTTGCCTTTCTTGAAATTGTCGAGCTCTTCAAGAACCGGGATCGGAATAACGATGTCGTGCTCACCAAATTGGTGAATACAGCTACTGTCGTGGAGGATTACATTGGTATCGAGGACGAATATTTTTTTTCGAGGAGTTTGTCATTTATGGGTTGGTCCTTTTTTTATAATCAAGTGCGTTTTTCTGCTCCTTTTCAAGCCCGTGTTGTCCTGCTCACGTAGTTGCTAAGCACATAAAAATTTTGCGGTAAGAGATTCGGCAAGTCAACGAGTAAGTTGTGGTGAATGGATAGGTATTACACAAGATGTTGTGGTTAAAGGGCCTTTGTGTTTCGTCATCGAAAAAAATGATTGATGGAAAACCAGAGTTTATTGTTTTAATCCCCCTCTTATAAAATCGATTTTTCGGCAGCAGATCGGACAAATTCCATCATAGAGGATTCGTATGAAATGGGTTTCGGACATGGTTTCGTCGTGCTTTATTTAAGTCGGAAATGAAAGGAAATCACCCTGCCGAAAATCTTGACGCGTTCTTACCAATCTTGTAAATTGGTACCAATTTAGTGGTTGCTATATCATTTATGGAGGTTTGATGAAAACGTTGGGTGTTATTATTGCTTGTGGTAAAGAGGAGGAAATTGCGCCCGGTACGGACGCCGCGTTTCTTAGTTTGGGCAATGCTCCGATGCTGGTGCATGTGCTTAAAACATTCCAAGATTGCCCTGCGATCGACGACATTATTATTGCGGTGGCAAAAGAGCGGGTTGAGTACACGATCCATGCTGTTAAACGCTATGGATGCACCAAGGTTCAGGGCGTGGTGGTCGGGGGTGTTAACCGGTTAAGCACCTTACGAACCGTTTATGCAAAAATGCCTGAAACGGCTTCTATGGTTGTAATTCAGGAAGCATCCCGTCCGTTTGTGACCCAGGCGCTTCTGAAAGAAACGATTAAATCCGCAAAACGCTATGGTTGTGCGATCGCCGCGCATAAAATTCCTGATTCCGTAAAAGTAGCGCCAAAGGGGATGAAGGTTTCTGAAACGCTGGAGCGCAATACGGCATGGGCTGCGCAAACCCCACAGGCCTTCAAAAACGAGGTGCTGGTAAAAATAATTGATTCAAAATCTAAGGTCGAAAAGATTATCGACGATGAATCGGCACTTGTTTGTGGGTCTTCGGAGGTCCATATGGTCGAGGTTGGGGCGGGGAACATGAAAATCCGCACCTCTTCCGATCTGGCAATTGCCACCGCGCTGTTGAATGCCAACCTGTCGTAGAGTGTATTAGCGCCCGTTGCTAAGCCGTAACGCATTGCGGAAAGGAAGTCCGGCTTCTCGAATCTTCATTTGTGTGCTTTCGATATCGTACTTTACCCGGCGTATGGTGATTTGTTGTTCATCGAGATCGTAGATCACATAGGCCGATTTTTGGTTTTTATCGCGGGGTTGCCCAACGCTGCCCACATTGATTAGGTATTTAAATCCGGGACGGATTTTTAATGTTTCGTAGAAACCCTTTTTAACTGAATCCCCTTTAACAAATGCCTGCGGAACATGCGTATGTCCAAAAAAACAGACCTGGTTAAACTGGTTTCGAAAGTTTAGGTCGGCGGCTCGCCTCTTAAAAATATAGTTCCACCGATGCGGGTCGCTCAGCGAGCTGTGCACAATGGTGAAGCTTTCGATGTCGATTATTAAAGGTAGGTGTTTTAGATATTTGCGTTCAAATAGCGAGAGTTGCTTTCGTGTCCAGCGAATGCTCTTTTGCGCCATGGGGGTGAACCGTTCCATCGATTCGTTGCAACCAGCATAATAGTCGTGGTTGCCCTGAGCCACCTTGCACTTGAGGTTGCGGATGATTTGAAGACAGGCTTTGGGGTCGGCATTGTAGCCAATGATATCGCCAGTGCATGCAAAGTGTGTAACACCTTTCTT
>JAUUYK010000169.1 GCA_030588285.1 Kiritimatiellales bacterium | reverse complement strand
GGCCAGCGAACATGATCGGTGCGACCACTGAATAAACTTACCCGTCCGCTATCTTTCGATTGGATTGCGGATTCAGGGGCTTTTTCTTTGATGCTTTTTTGAAGGGTGGCTATGTAGACCTTGGCCTTCTCGGTTAATTCGGCTAAATCAAGTGACTGCTCGGTAGTTTTGGTCTTCATTGAGGTGTGGTGTAGCATCATAATGCTGGAGAGTAATAGGCCTCCGATAAGCAATAGCATGGTTACCAATAGGGTCCCGGATGAAGTCGATTCCTCAATTTTAATAAGGTCTTTCTGGATAAGGGGGGCGTTGCTCTTTTCTCTCACGGTCAACTCCTTACGTTCTCTCATGAATTAATTATATCTACTTCCATATATCATTGGTATATAGGTTACTCTTTGGCAAGAGAGAAAATGCGTTATCCATATGGTATGGATACTGCTTGGATAGGCAAGTTCGCTAAAAAGCCGATGTTGGTTTCGCCGAAGGTCCCCGGGCGGCGCAGAAATGGATGTATTGTTAAGGAATAAGTTTGCATGATAAAAAAGACCATTAATACGGATCGATCGCAGCGACGGTTTGTCGATCTTGTCGGAGTTGATTTTGCAACGACCGCAACCAAAGTTGTTCGGTTAAAAAAGAGCAGGAATAAACTTTCTGTGGCTGGGATAGAGATACTCCCCGCGGTTGAACTTGGTGTTGCAGCGTCCACGTTTCAGTTGCCCAAAAGCGTTATGGCCCATTATGGGTGTTTGGCTTACACCGGTGATGCCGCGATTATGCGAGTGATTAATACGCAGTTATCCGAAGGGGAAAATCAGGTGCCCGAGGCTAAAATGCGAAAACTGTTGAATGTATCTGACGACTTTCGGGTCTCGTCTCGTTTAATTAAGCGCGGAGAAGGGCGGAAAGACTCCGCTTTTCTTGCCGCCGCGATTCCATCGGATGAAGTGCAGTTTTTTCTGAATATGTTTCCTGCTGGCCCGCCAGCTCCAGCTTCGCTCGAGATTTCGGGACTTTCGTTTGTTTCAGCATTTTTACATGGGTATGGAGCGGAGTGCGAGGACTCCATCGTATGTCTGCTGGAAACCGGTGAGTCGGGGAGCCAATTTGTTTTTCTAACTCAAGGTGAAGTTTCGTTGGCGGGAAAAATGTCATTTGGCGCGAAGACGTTGCGGACTAAACTTTCTGCAGACCTAGGCGTTGATGATGAATTGGCCGGCAGCATTCTCAACGATCGTTCCATCAATATTTCTTCATCGCTGGCCAGTGTAATGGATCCGTTTATTAAACAGCTGTCCATTTCGAAGGACTTTATTGAGCGGAATCAGGGTCGTCGTGTTTCGAAGGTCTATGTTTCCGGTGGGCTTAGCTTGCTGCCGGCTTGGATGGAGGAGCTGGGAACCATGTTGCACATTGAAGTAGCGCAATGGAATCCTTTTAAAAATATCGAATGCAATCCCGGACTTTTAACGCCCGAAATAACGAAGCAAGCCACTCGTTTTTCGGCAGCAGTGGGTGCGGCGATTGGGGGGTTTGAAGCATAATGATTTATCTAACCGTTAATTTATTGAAAAAAAATGAGCAACGTCATCAAGGCCCTATTGGGCGTAAATTCATGTTCATTAGTGTTGTTGTGGTAGTCATTTTTCTTGGCGTAATCGGAGGTGGAATCAAACTAATTCAATATAAAAGAATGCAGTCCGACATCTCCAGCAGGCGAGAAGTATGGGCGACTTTAGAGCCTCGCCTTGCTCTCTATACCGATGAAAAGAAAGGTCTGCTCATGAATCGGAGTGCACTTAAATTATTTGAAGGGTGGAAAGAATCCCAACCCGCATTTGTAAAACTCTTAAATGACGTTCAGCAAACGGTTCCTGCCCAAATTCAGTTTACCCGTTTTTCCGTGCGGAGCACTCCCGCTTTAGCACGTTATGCCGCTCCGACTGATATGCCGCTTACCTTTAGTTTGATGATTGAAGGGCGATCGCAAGGGGAACAGGCCGAAAATTACGTCATTAATCTGCGCAAAGATCTATTGGCCTGCGAGCAGATTAGGGCTACGTTTGACTCGCTTAAGCTGGCTTCGATGCGCCAAGGAAACGAGGAGGAGAATATTCGGGAGTTTAAGCTCGAAGGTGAAACCGCAGGGGAGGAAAGGCGATGAACTTGGCCGACTTAACAAAAGAACAAAAACAATACGTTGGCTTCGGCTTGGGCATCGTGGTTCTGGTTGTGCTTGTTGCAATAGGGGGGCGATTTGGCTTGTCTGCGCTTTCTGTCGTCAAGCTTGAACTGGCCGAACTTACCGAAAAAATTGAGCGTGCCGATAAAGCACTTGCCCTGCAGAATCAAAACCATAAGGACTTTACTCAGACAACATTGCTCTTAAGAACTCAACTTGAAAATCTGCCACCCCAAAAGAATTATTATTCTTGGGCTACGGAAATTGTTTATTCTAAGGGGCGAGATTCTGGCGTGGAAATTCAATCGGTTGATGAGGTGCTTACCAGGGGAAAAGTAAAGAAAGCTGCGGGTAAAGGGAGTCTGAGTTTTGAGGCGTACTCGTTCCGTATTGTGGCTCGCGGGGGGTATGAACCCATAAAACAATTCATCTCGAACATTGAAGAAGAGCATCCGCTGATTCGTTTTACTGGGTTGGAGATTAGTGTAAGTGCTGATCCTCAGGTACATGAAGTTCGAATGTTTATTCAATGGCCGGCTAGTTTTGGTGATTTCGAAAAACGGTGGGAAGAGATACATGAAAAACAACAGAAACTGAGCAAGCGGGTTGAACCCGCTCCGATGGAGAGCCTCGTGCCGCAACCGGCTCCGGTAGTTGCTGCAAAGCCTGAGCCTAAACCAACTCCGGTTGTTCAACAACGCGTCCTTGAGCCTGTGCTAGAGCCGGTTTTGAACGTGGTTGTGTCTGCGCCAAAGGTTGTGGTGGCAGCTCCGAAGCCTGTCGTTAAGCCCGTCCCGAAACCGATTATAACTAAAAAATCTGCCCCGATAGTTGCCGCGGCTGCTCCTACGCCTCTGATTCAGCCGGAAAAGAGAGCGGTCGTTTCTGAATCGATTGTGCAACCCGATGAGCCTGATCAATATGTATATAGTAGCAAAAGTGTGGAAATAATAACCAAACTTCTGATGAAAGAAGGACGGAATTCAAATGCATCGTTAAGCTTGTTCCTCGATGGTTTGATGGAGGATATCAATGATGAACAGTTGTAAGTTTGCTCCTAGGAAGTTCTTAAGAATATTTATGGCCGTGTTGGGGGTCGCTATTGTTGCGGGGACCTCGGTTGATGCTCAATCGAATTTGGGTGGTGGCGCGGATAATGCGTTAAATCAAAATGCCGAGGTTAAGCGCGATCCATTTTGGCCGATAAATTTTAAGCCG
>JAUUYK010000073.1 GCA_030588285.1 Kiritimatiellales bacterium | reverse complement strand
GAAGCAGGTCTTAGCTGCCTAACGCTTTCCTCTGCTGAGGATGCAGATGTTAAGTGGGCGATCAAATACAAATAATACGGAACTAAACCATTGTGGCGACGTCCAAAAGGCCGCGCCTCATGGCAGACGTTCTGCACAAAAAAAAGGGGGCAGTCGATGAATGTTAGAAAACGGATTGACCGCCTCCTATTTTCCTAGCCATGGCTAGAGCATTACGAATTGAATATGAAAAAGAAAAAGGGGCTCACAAGAAAGGTATCGGTCCGGAATGGCACTAAGTTAAGGTCGATTGGCCTGTAGGTGGGCCAGAAACTCATTCGCCGTTTCAATTTTCTTTTCTTGATCTATCAAGAGGAGCTAACGAAGCTCCCTTTCCCGATCTAGCCCAATCGAGAAAAGTTTTTCACACGTGTTCTCGGACCGAAGGGGTTGTGCCTTGCTTTGGTTTTTCCGGTCAATCTGATCTTGCGCGCTAAACGAATCAGCAATCTAGTTGGGTGTCGTTCTAAATTAGATCGGTTATGAATAAGGTCATATAAAAGTTGCGGAAGTCCGATGTGTTCAGTATATTTTGAACACTATGAATAATGTATCTAAAGAGGCCGATTCGCTTAACGAGATTGAAGGCGAGGTTATTGCCGTTTTTCTGCGCATGGCGGATGTCTTGAATTTACCGCGTTCGGTTGGTGAAATTTATGGAGTTCTCTTTATTTCCTCCCAGCCGCTTTGCCTCGATGATTGCCGGATTAGGCTAAATATTAGCAAGGGCTCTACGAGTCAGGGCTTAAAAATTCTTCGGTCGTTCGGGGCCATTCGAACGGTTTATATTCCGGGCGATCGCAAAGATTATTATGTGGCGGAAACTTCGCTGCGGAAAATTGCATCGGGATTTGCTAGCGAACAAATTCAACCGCATGTGGCCAGTGGGAAAGATCGTGTGGTTCGTATTCGTGAATTGCTCAAGGAGTATGAATCGGATGAAAAAGATGAATTGTCGGCTAAAGTTGATTTGCTTGAAAATTGGCAGCATCGCGCCGGTAAAATGCTACCGCTTATTTTAAAGTTGATTGGGGGCTAAAAAATGACGGCGATCCAACAATTTGAATCAGGAATTCGGTGGTATTGCGTACGAACCAAACCCAAGAAGGAACGGATGGCTTCGGCTAATCTGGCATCGCGCCTCGGACTGGATATTTTTTGCCCACAGGTTCGGTTTCGGCGTAAAACGGTGCGCGGATCGGTTTGGTTTCAGGAGGCGATGTTTCCGGGCTATATTTTTGTTCGGTTCGATATGGTTGAGATGAAGAGTAGGGTTTCGTATTCGCCGGGCGTGTTGACGATTCCAACGTTCAATGGCCGGGTTGTTTCGATTCCTGATGTGGTGATTGAGGAGCTGCGCGAAGGGTTCGATGAAAAGAGTGTGGTGGATGGGGGTATTCCGCTGGAAGTGGGCGAAGAAACAACCCTTTTAGAAGGCTCGATGCGTGGGCTGAAAGTGAAAGTGATTAAGGTTATGCCGGCGGAGGATCGGGTGACTGTCTTGCTCGAAATGCTCGGAACGCTGGTTGAAGTGGAGTTTCCTGCCCATCAGTTGGAGCAGCGAACGAAGTGCCGTGTGATGGCCAACGCGTAGATTGGGTCTCACCGGATATCCAATGATTGGATATTTAAACCATTTTAAGAAGGAACGGAAGGTTTCAGCCCAAGCGGCTGATCGACCGAGGGCGGTAGCGTTTTTAGCTGCAGCGTACATCGTTTATTATACCCATTAGGATTTAAATTATGTGTGGAATTGTAGGATATTTTGGAAAGCGAAACGCCTCGAGTATTCTGTTGGATGGTCTCCGCCGAATGGAATACCGTGGCTATGATTCTGCGGGCGTTGCTTGTCTTTATGACGGTACGATCGGGGTGGTTAAAAATCCCGGAAAAATTAAAGGGCTGCGCGAAAAGGTGGAAGTTTTAGATCTGGAGGTTCTGCGCCAGTCCTCACGAGGAATTGGTCATACCCGTTGGGCAACGCACGGTCCGCCGACGGAGTTGAATGCGCATCCGCATCTCGATGCATCCGGTCATTTTGTGATGGTTCACAACGGCATTATTGAAAACTATAAGGATATTAGAGCGGGCTTGGCACAACAGGGAATTGAATGTGTGTCGGATACCGATTCGGAAGTGTTAGTTCAGCTGATTGCTTATTGCTATCAAGGAAATCTTGAAAAAGCGGTGAGCGAAGCCCTGAAGAAAATTAAAGGCACATACGGTATAATCGTGATGACCGATCACGAGCCGGAAAAATTAGTAACCGCGCGTTGCGGCAGTCCCATTGTGATTGGACTTGGAAAGGACGAAACACTAATCGCTAGTGATGCCTCGGCCATTATTCCGCATACGCGCGATGCGATGTATTTGGAAGATTACGATATGGCCGTCATTACGGCCGATGGCGTGCAAATGTTTGACCTGCAAAACGCCCCGGTGAATCGAGAAGTAACTGAAATGGACTGGGATATTGGCTCCGCGGAAAAAGGGGAATATCCTCATTTTATGCTCAAGGAAATATTTGAGCAACCGGTTGCCATTCGGAATGCCATTCGGGGTCGGCTTGACTTTAGTATGGGCACCTCGGTTCTTTCTGGGCTCGAATTTTCGCCCCGCGATGCCGCCCAAATTAGCCGCGTGCTGGTGGTGGGGTGTGGCACGTCCATGAATGCCGGAATGGTCGGGGAATACGCAATTGAAGAGATGGCGGGAATTCCGGCTGAAGTGGAGCAGGCGGCCGAGTTTCGCTATCGTAATCCAATTGTCACGCCAACGGATTTGGTCGTGGCGATTAGCCAATCGGGCGAAACCGCCGATACGCTGGCAGCGGTTCGTGAGGCGAAGCATAAAGGGGCTGTTGTGGCCGGACTTTGTAATGTCGTGGGTTCGACGATTGCACGCGAAACGGGTCGGGGTGTTTATTTGCACGCGGGGCCTGAAATTGGCGTGGCTTCGACTAAGGCGTTCACGTGTCAGGTTGCGGTTATGTTGATGATGGCCCTTAAACTGGGTCGTGGCCGTCGAATGACGCGCTATGAAGGGGAAGAAATCTGCAAGTGGATTGAGCGCTTGCCGGATCTTGTCGGAAAAGTTTTGGCTCAAAATGAGGCCATTAAGGCGGTTGCAGAAAAATATGCCTCGTATGAAAACGCCTTTTTTATTGGACGTGGCTATCTCTATCCGGTGGCTTTGGAAGGCGCGCTTAAATTAAAAGAAATCAGCTATATCCATGCCGAGGGATATCACGCCGCCGAATTGAAACACGGCCCCATTGCTTTGTTGCAGAAAAATACGCCGATCGTGGCGCTCCTAAATAATATACCCGGCAAAGAAAAAACCATTGGAAATGCGGAGGAGTGCAAAGCTCGTAACGCTCCGGTGATTGCGGTGGTGAGCGAGGGCGATGAGGGCGCGGCCGATGGATTTGACGATATCATTGTGGTGCCGGATTGCCCGCCCTGCATTGCGCCGATCCCGACGGTCGTGGCTTTGCAACTCTTGTCCTATCACATTGCTGCTGCCCGCGGTTGCGAAATCGACCAACCGCGTAATCTCGCAAAATCCGTAACGGTGGAATAATGAATATGATTGAACGTGCAGTTGAGGCCGCTTTAGAAGCGGGGGAAGCCATTTTAGAAATCTACGACCAGGATTTTGAGGTGGAATATAAAGCCGATGCATCGCCGCTAACGTCGGCCGACAAAGCCGCGCATAACATTATTGTCCGGATTTTGGCGACCACACCGTATCCGGTTCTTTCAGAGGAAAGTGCTGAAATTGGCTACGAGGAACGCGCCTCATGGAGCACCTATTGGCTGGTTGATCCGATCGATGGAACCAAAGAGTTTATTAAGAAAAATGGCGAGTTTACGGTTAATATTGCGCTGATTGAAAAGGGCGTTCCGACGATTGGCGTGGTCTATGTTCCGGTGGAAGACCGTCTGTATCTCGGATCGGAGTCGGGCGCATGGAAGGCGAATGAGTGCGCGGGAAAAACGTTCGATCAGATTATGGCGGGGGCTAGCGAATGTAAAATTTCGGGGACGCCTGCGGTGCCGTTGCGTGTGGTGGCTTCTAAATCGCATTGTAATGATGAAACGCGGAATTTTATTGCTGATCTTGAAGAAAAATACGGCGAAGCATCGCTGGTTTCGCGCGGAAGTTCGCTGAAACTTTGTATGGTTGCTGAGGGTCGGGCCGATATTTATCCGCGTATTGCTCCCACGATGGAGTGGGATACGGCGGCGGCCGATGCCGTGGTACGCGCAGCCGGTGGAAAGGTCTTTCAATATGATGAAAAAATTCCTGCCGCGGAATATAGGTGTTCGGGCAGTTCTGCAATAGAAGTGCAGTATAACAAGGAAAATCTACTAAACCCTTACTTTGTGGTAAGCGGAATAAGCAAATAAAAATCTAATTGGTGTGGACAAAGTTTAGATAAGCCGATAGGAATACTCATCTTTAAGAAATTAAGCCAGAGTTGGAGAATGAAATGAGCGGTTACAATTTATCACATTTGAAGCAGTTGGAGGCGGAAAGCATCCATATTATTCGGGAAGTTGCCGCCGAGTTTGAGAATCCTGTAATGATGTATTCCATCGGCAAAGATTCATCGGTCATGTTGCATTTGGCGCATAAAGCCTTTGCTCCTGGAAAAATCCCGTTTCCGCTGTTGCACGTTGATACGCAATGGAAATTTAAGGAAATGTACAAGTTTCGCACACTGATGGCGGAAAAGTATGACGTGGATATCAAGGTTTGGATTAATCCCGATGGGAAAGATCAGGTGGGGCCCTTCACGCATGGTTCTGAAAAACATACCCAGATCATGAAAACGGAAGGCCTAAAACAGGCGCTCGACCATTATGGATTTGATGCCGCATTCGGCGGAGCACGGCGTGATGAAGAAAAGAGCCGGGCTAAAGAGCGCGTCTACAGTTTTCGGAATGAATTCCATCAGTGGGATCCCAAAAATCAACGGCCTGAGCTGTGGAACCTCTATAACGCCAAGGTGAATAAGGGCGAATCGATTCGAGTTTTCCCGATTTCGAATTGGACGGAGCTCGATATCTGGCTCTACCTACTGCGGGAAGACATTCCAATTGTTCCGCTGTATTACGCCGATGAACGCCCCGTGGTTGAACGCGATGGCACATTGATCATGATCGATGACGATCGGATGCCTCTGAAAGACGGCGAAACGGCTGAAATGAAAAAAATACGGTTCCGTACGTTGGGTTGCTATCCGCTGACGGGTGCTGTGGAATCCGAGGCCGAGACGGTTGAGGAAATCGTACAGGAAATGTTGCTCACCACCACCTCCGAACGGCAAGGCCGCGTGATTGATGGCGATAATTCCTCGATGGAAGACAAGAAGAGAGATGGGTATTTTTAGCGATCAACTCCCCACATCCGACTATTGGCTACAATCTAATTATTGAGAGAATGAAATGAGTGAAACACCAACGTATAAAATTCAAGAAAAAGAACTGATCTCTAGTAATATCACGGAATACCTCCACCGGCATGAGACCAAGGATCTATTGCGATTTCTAACGTGTGGATCGGTTGATGATGGAAAATCGACCTTGATTGGTCGGCTGTTATATGACAGCCACATGATCTACGAAGATCAGCTCGAAAAAATCGCGAAGGATTCGAAGGTCTACGGTACGAAAGACGATGATTT
>JAUUYK010000052.1 GCA_030588285.1 Kiritimatiellales bacterium | reverse complement strand
GGTTTGCGGCGATTGCATTTAATTCAGCAACGACGTCCGAAGAGGGATAGTTTGAATCCTGGTCGGTTTCGAAAATGAGCAGCTCAATATGATCCACTTTATCTTTCAGGTAGTGGACGTTGGGTACGATATCGTCGCGAAGGATGAACGAGGTCGTCCCGAGGCGGAATGGAAATTTATTTTTCATCAGGTTTCCTGTGCGGTTGTCATAGGTCGAGACCGCCTTTTCGGCTGAGAAGCAGGACAATGAAAAAGGGGCCACCGAGCAGGGCGGTGATGACGCCGACGGGGATTTCTACGGGTGCAATGAGGGTGCGTGCAAGGGTGTCGCATATCACGAGGAAAATTCCACCGAAGAGGATGGTTGCCGGAATGAGGGTGCGATGCTCGCTCCCGATCATGAGGCGGCAGATGTGTGGTGCCATCATCCCGACGAATCCGATCGGGCCACAAAAGGCCACGACTCCGCCAATCATGAGGGAGGCGGCGGTGAAGAGAATTTTTTTGGTGCGGTTCACATTCACCCCGCGGCTGGCGGCAAGGTCGTCGCCGGTCATAAGCAGGTTGAGTTCGTTGGCGGAGAGCAACAGGGTGATGACTCCGATCACGACAAAGGGGAGCATATCGAGCAAGCCATCATAGCCGGTGAGATCGACCGATCCCATCATCCAGCGGATGATGCGGAAGGAGTTGGCGAAGCCGCTCATGTAGTGAATGAAGAGGATTAGGCTGGACAAGAAAAAGCTGACGGCTACGCCTGCCAGCAAGAGGGTGGCGGTCGAAAATCCGGTTTTTAATCGGGTGAGACTATACACTAGACCCACGGCCAGTAGGCTGCCGGTAAAGGCCGCAAAGGAGATGCCGGCAATGCCGAAAAGGGAGAGGGAGAGGCCGAAGCGAATGTAGAGCGCGGCACCCAGCGAGGCGCCACTGGCGGTGCCGAGCGTGAAGGGGGTTGCCAGCGGATTGCGAAACATGGCCTGGAAGGTCATTCCGCTTAGGGCCAGCGCACTGCCCACGAGGAAGCCGGTGAGGGTGCGGGGAATTCGGATGTCGCGAAGAATGGCGGTGTTCATGCTGTCGGTGGCATTCCAGAGTGTGGAAAAGGGGATGAATTCCATGCCAATCATCGGCGTGATGAACAGAACCAGCAAGGCGAGCAAGCCTAGGGCGGAGAGGATGATTGTTTTTTTCATACCCGGTCCTTGGTGAGGGCGATGAGTCCGCGACCGGACGGGTGGTCGGCAATAAGGAAGGGGGTTTCGTAGAGTGTTTCGAGTCGGGCGGAATTCATGGCCTTTTCCGGCGACTCAAAGAATTGGCATTTCCCATTTTTCAAGGCCATGATTCGGGTGCTTTGCGCGCAGGCGGAGTTGATGTCGTGGCTGACGGAAATGATGGTGATTTTATTTTCGAGGTGTAGGCGGTTGAGTAGTTGCATGACTTGCGCCTGGTGGCGGTAGTCGAGAAATGAAGTGGGTTCGTCGAGTAAGAGAATGTTGGCTCCCTGTGCGAGGGCGGCGGCAATGAAGACCATTTGCCGTTCGCCTCCGCTAAGGGTGTTGAGCTTACGGTCGATGAAGGGGATTAGTCCGGATTTTTCTAGGGTTTGTAAAACGAGTTTTTTGTCGTCTGCATTAACGGATGTGAACGGGGAGAGGTGTGGGTAACGGCCCATCAGGACAAATTCAAAAACAGTGAAGGGTAAGGAGCGACCTTCCGCCTGCGGAACATAGCTGAGTTGGCGGGCTAAATCGCGTTGGGAACAGAGGGTGATGTCTTTGCCGTTGATTTCTACGGAGCCGCTCCAGTTGGAGTAGATGCGGCTAATACATTTAACGAGCGAGGTTTTTCCCGCGCCATTGGGGCCGATAATGGAGATATATTCGCCGCGTTTAACCTCGAAAGAAACCTGCTTTAGGATCTCTTTTCCGGAGAGGTTGAGGCTTAAATCTGTAATCTGGATTGCCGTATCGCTCATTGGTCCTTTTTGAAACATTCGGGGTAGACTGCTCGGGCTATATTTTCAAAGGTGAGCACGAAGCGGGGGCCGGGGACGCAGACATAGTCGCCGCCGAACACGTGGACTTCGCCATTTTTGACCGCCGTTACATTGTTCAGGATGTTCCATTCATTGCGAACTTCTTCGAGGTTTAGATTGCGCGAGGTTTCGAGGTCGGGGATTAGATCGATGATGACGTCGGGTTTAAGCCGCATAATGCCTTCGTGGGAAAGGCGGGCATATTCCATGGAACCGGAATAAACATTTTCGGCCCCGATTAAAGCGAGCATTTCATTATAGAGCGTATTTTTTCCGGCCACGTAGACATCAGAAAGTCCGCCCGATCCCATGTTCCGGCCAATGGAGATGAGTACGCGCCGTGTTGGGGATGCCTGCGTGAGGGCTTTGATTTTATCTATGCGGTGCTGAAGCCGGTCGATTTCGGTTTGAGCTGCTTGCTCTGTGTGGAAGATTGCTCCGAGCGTGTGCAGGGTTTCGAATATGGCGGGGATGGTGGAGGTGTCGACTTTGATGTGGGGAATGCCGAGGGCGGTGAGTCGTTTTGCGGCGGCATTGTGTTCTGGGAGGAGGATCGCTAAATCGGGTTTGAGCGTATAAATCATCTCATAATTTACGTCGGAATATCCACCAATTTTTGGCCGGGCATTCGCGGTTTCGGGATAGTTGCAAAAGGAGGTAACCCCGACGATTCGATCCGATCCGCCAATCGCAAATGCGCATTCGGTAATGCTGGGCGCGAGGGAGATTATCCGGTTCACTTTTTCAGGAACGGGGAGGGGCTCCGGCGGCTTCCCGCAGGAGAAGAGTAGGAGCAGTGGAAGCGAAAAAAGTAGGTTGTGGGCGATTTTATTGAGCATTTTTTAGCTGAAAGTTGAATGTTTCAATGAGGGTGGAGACCTGGGGTTTTTCCCGAAGGAGCGCGGGCGAAAAGTGGGCGTCGGATAGGGCTTTGATGGCCGCCTTGTCGAGTCGGGGATAACCGGACGATTGAATTATTTTTATATGTTCACCCTGTCCGGAAATACTCACCTCAACGGAAAGCGTCACGATCCCTTCTTCGCCCTTTCGGCGGGACATCCAGGGGTATACGGGACAGCATCTGGTTTTGGTTTGTGCATCTGAAAATACACCTTTTTCTTTTTCAAGCGATCCTTCTTGATCGACGGAATGAAGGTCTGTTTGAAGGTCGGATTCTAAAATTTCCGGGACGGGTTCCGGTGGGGTGGGTTCGAGAAGTTCTGAAATGGGTTCTGGGGTGGGGGAAATATCTGGTTCGATGGGGGCGGGAATCGGGGTTGGGATTTCGGCGACGACTTCCTTTATTTCGACCGGAGGTTCGGGTTCTACGGGAACGGGTTCTGTTTTGGCAACGGAGGCGATGGATGGGGCAAGTCTCAGCTCAACCGAAATGTCGCCGCTGTCAAATTCAATGGCCGTCGAGCACTTCAGGCTCTTTATACCAAATAGACTCCCGTGCAATAGCAGGGAGAAAAGGAGGGCGCCGAGCAGTACGGGGTTTAGGGTTGGGAGGATTTTTTGCATGAAAACGATACTTTTTCGATTCCGGCGTTTTGTAAGTGATCTAAAAGGGTGATGGCAATGCCGAGATCGGCGGATTGATCGCCTTCGATAAACAGCGGGGTGTCGGCTCCTTTTGTTTCTAGTTGAACAATGACCAATGGCAAAAAGGTTTCGAGGGTGGTTTCGGTTTCGCCAAAGAAAATTTGATTGTCGGCCGTGATGGTAATATTGAGGTAGTCGCTCAAACCGAGTTGGGATGTTCCCGCCTTTGGAAGGTCTACTTTTAGCCCATGATGCACCACCATGGAGACCATGGCATAGATAAAGAAGACGAGGAGTAGGAATACCACGTCGATCAGCGGAAGCATCTCCACCCGTGCTTTTTGATTTTCATATCCCGTTTTAAACTTCATGGATGGCCATACCTATTGGTTTTCCTTTCGCTTTTCTTCACCCTTCTGGACGGTGACGGTATAGCAGGTGCACATCTTTTCAAGATGGTACGTGGCGGTTTCCAATTTGCGTACAAGGGCATTGTGGGGCAGGAGGGCAACAATGGCCACGGTGAGGCCTGCTGCCGTGGTAATAAGCGCTTGGGCAATGCCGCCGGCGACGGCTTTTGGGTCGCCGATGCCGGAGCTACCGAGCATATCGAAGGAGACGATAATGCCCGAAACCGTTCCTAGAATGCCGAGCAGGGGGGCGGCTGTGATGATGGTGTCGAGAATGCTCAATCCTCGTTTCATGGATGCAATCTCTGTTCCAGCAGCGGCTTCGAGGTTTTCTTCCAAGCCGTAATTCCGATGAGCCAGGCCAAGCGAGAGCGTTCGGCAGACCATACATTTGGAGTGGGCCGTTTCCTTAATGACGGTTTCAAAGTTGCCCTTTTCGGTGTTCTCAAAAATCCGATTGATCAGCTTTTGATCGTTCTGCATGTTGATTTTAATCCAGAAAAATAGGCGTTCGATTACGACCGTGATCGTAATCACTGAGCACACGATCAGGGGCCACATGAGCACGCCCCCTTTTGCAATCAATTCATTCATGAATATTTTCCTGGGCTAAGGTTTGGCCGAGGCCGCCCCGATTTGTGATTTACCGATCCGCGGTGTTTTACGACTGGAACCTGAGCACCCGCACGGTTATTGCCGTGCCATAGTCAATTTTTAAGTCGATCATGTTAGGGCTCATTGAACCAGTCTCTGTTGTTTTTGGAAGGACAATCGTTTTAGAAGGTGTAGTTAGCACCCACCGAAAAAACGCGACCAATCGTGCCGTATCCCGCGGCCGTTTCGTAGTATTTATCGAACAGATTATTGATGTTTGCGGTAATCTGGGTTGATTCGGTTATGTTGTAGCTGGTTCCGATATGAACCAATTCGTAGGGGTCGAGCTCGCGTGTGTTTGACGCATTGTCATAGCGTTTTCCAGTATACGTGAGATCGAGATTAATATTTGCATTTTTGAGGTAGTCCCAGCTGATGAAGAATCCCGCATTGTTGCGCGCACGGCGCGCCAGCCATTTGCCGGTATCCGCATCCTTTGCATCCGTGTAGGTGTAGTAAATTTTTCCATTGAGGGTGCTAATGGGCTGAAAGGAGAGGGACGTTTCCACTCCTTTGATGATGGCATTGTTCACATTGCTCGGTTGCCAGAGCCAGCTTCCGCCTCCGATTGGTGCCCAAGCGATCATATCTTCGATTTCACTTTCAAAATAGGTGAGGTCAGCAACCCATGCTCGGTTCGCCATCGACTGTTCCCAACCGATGTCAAATGAACGGCTTTTTTCTGGGTCTAGGTTTTGGTTTCCTGATAGGGGCCAATACATATCGTTGAAGGTCGGCACCTTATAGCCCGTTCCAATGCTGGCGTGAAGGCGAGACGGTTCCCAAATGTTTCTTGAGATTTTGGCCTGCCAAGTGCCCCTTCCATCAAAGTCGGAGTAGTCGTCGTACCGAATGCCCATATCGATATATAAATTCTCGTCGGGAGTGAACTGGTTATTGGCGTAGACTGAATTCTGGGTGCGATGCGTTAGCGGAATTTTCCCTTTATTTTCAGCCTCAGAACGTCGGAAATCATAGCCGAAGGATAGGGTGTCGGTTTTGCGCAGAAAAAAGTCGCCCTGAGCATTTAAATCGAGGTTGTTATTTATATATTCATATTCTGTTAGTCCGTCATCTTCGCCCTCTATTTTATTATGGCTGATTCCGGCTTTAATGCTTTGTTCGTAGAAGTCGGTGATCGGCTTGGAGATATCAAGACTGGTCATGAAAAAGTCGCGCGTGGTTTCGCGGTTGAGGTCATCAACCTGCCAGTAGTTGTCGGAGCCGAGGGACCAAGGTGCGTTTTGGTCGAGGGCATTCTTATTTCGATCATAGATAATGACCCAGTCCGCACGTCCGTCGCCGGCAAAATTGAATCCGAGGTCCGTGAAAAGAGATAGGCTTTCGAAGGGATCGTCTTCGGTTCCTCCATATTCTTTAGCGATATCGTATTCTTTCAGCTGCTTATAAGAGAGGCTGGCAGTGAAATCGATGATTTCGCCTCCGCCATAGAGGCTAATCATACCGTTGGCATAGCCTTTTGTTCCGATTTCGGTCAGAACAGTTCCTCCAAATCCTTTCTGGCCTTTCTTGGTGACAATATTAATCACGCCACCGATTGCATCGCCGCCATAGAGCGCGCTCTGTGGCCCCCGAAGCACTTCGATCTGGGCGATCGAGTCGGTCGGGATGGTAGAGAGGTTGAATCCGCCGGTGGTGTTGCTATTCACTCGGATGCCATTAACAAGAATGAGCGTATGGTTCGAATTGGCGCCCCGAATGAAAATGCTGGATGCGGTTCCTGGGCCACCATTTTGTGTGGCTTGAATTCCCGGAACCTGACGCAAGGCCTGCTGCGCAGTTTTTGCATTCATGAGCTTGATTTCCTGGGCTGAAATCACGGAGACCGAACTGCCGATTTGTTCGATCGGGGTATCGATGAGGGTGGCTGATACAATGATCTGCTCTCTGGTTTTTTCCACCGTGGTCGTTTGGTTGGTGGTTTCTGCGGTGGTGGATAGTGCGGCGAGTAGTGCAATACCGAATGGTATACTGAGTTTCATTTTTCCCTTTGTGCCTTTATGCGAGGCGTTTGTGATTAAGTACGAATCTCCAAAGCAGAAAAGGGGGATAGTATCGGAAGCCCATAGGGTTCAGATGCTATCTCCCTAATGACCGCGAAGGAGAATAACATTACAGTCGAAGTTTGTTTTCTGGCTTACAGCATCATGCTGCTTACAGTTGCGCGACAGCGCCCGATTCTCACGGGACTTTCCGAAACATTCAATTGAAGGCGCGGATAGTTGCTTGTTTGAGCAAGAAGAGTCAAGGGATATGCGAACCCTTTTGTATTAAGGGAGCCTGCAGGTTAAAGGGTCTTCGCTTGACAAGAGGCCCTCTCTTTTGAAT
>JAUUYK010000205.1 GCA_030588285.1 Kiritimatiellales bacterium | reverse complement strand
TCACCGAGTAATTTAATGGCCTCGGGGTTGGGGGAGGTCGCAACCAACTTATCAAGAATGGTTTTGGCATCGATCAGTTGGCCACCATCGATTGCGGACTGTGCATCGGAAATCGCCGCTCTGGATGCGGGCGTGGAGGCCCCCGTCGCCGGAGCGCCGGGCGCAAAGGCGATCTGTGCCGAAGGTGCTGGTTCGCCGGGTACGGGCGACAGCGCAGTAGGGGGCAATGCCTCGGGAGTGGCGTCGTCGCTCTTTTTAGTTTTAGTATAGGTAAAATAAATGCCTGCGCCGATGAGATGAATAAGGACAATAACCACAAAAACGCGCTTCCAGCGTCCATTTCCGCGATTGTTGTATGAGCCTGCATAAATTGGTTTTGCCATAGTCTATAACCTTCGTTGAGTACAAGAGGTCTATTTATGCCGAATAGCCTTTTCGGGTGCAATACTAATACGATTTCAGATCACCAAAATTGCGGTTTTAGGGCACTTTCCGGCGGCCTTAATTGAAAAAAAGGCATTCCCGTGCAAATGATCCTTTTTTACCGTTCTCATTCGAGCGCCTTCTGATACGCTATCTCAACAAATCGCTGAAATTCTACTAATGACCTCTTCGTTACACCATGCTTAGAACGCTAAAAATAAAAAACCTCGCACTCGTCGACGATGTTCGCGTGGACTTTAACGAGGGGCTCAATGTAATCACGGGCGAAACCGGTGCCGGGAAATCTTTAATGATCGGCGCACTACGCCTATTGCTTGGGGAACGTGCTGATAAATCAATGATTCGTACCGGCGAAACCTCCTGCTCCGTGCATGCCGAATTTGGGCTGAATAATACCACTCAGGTCGATGCCATTTTAACCGACATCGGGATGGAGCGGTGCGATGGCGGCCTTTTAATGATTCGACGAATCATCACCGGAAGCTCAAATAAAACCATGGTGAACGACGAACCAGTCACCTTGCAGGTTTTAAAACGCCTCGGTGCAGTGCTCGTCGATATGCATGGCCCATACGATCACCAATCGCTGCTCGACCCATCCATTCAGCTTAAAATCCTCGATGCATTCGGTCAGTTGGATTCCGAAAAAGAAGCGTATCGGTCCGAATATTCCGCCTATCGAGAAATTCAAAAACAGATCGATGCGCTAAACTCCGATAATGAAGAGGACCTCGAACGCCAAATTGAATTTCTCGACTATCGCGTAAAGGAAATCGACTTCGCAAAACTCACCGAAGAGGAGGAAGAGGAAGTTGTTGAAGAACATAGCACCATTGCCAATTCCCAGCAGGTGATTGAGTTGGCCAATGGCGCAACGCTTGCGCTTACCGAAGGGGAAGGGTGCGCCTTCGATGGCCTAGCCTCCGCCCAGCAAGCCCTGAACCAATTAATAAAATTTATCCCAGAAGCGCAGGAATGGCACGATGAAATCGAAACCGCCGTGACCTCCGTGCAGGAAGTCGTTCGATCCATCGAAACCGCCGCCGCTGAAATCGATTCCAGTGCCGAACGAATGCAATGGCTCGACGACCGGATTACCACCTATCAAACGCTCAAACGAAAATACGGAGCAACCGTCGAAGAAGTGCTTGAAAACGGAGCGCTCTGGAAACGACAGCTTACCGATCTACGCGGACGTGATTTGCGACGGGCCGAACTTGAAAATGAAAAAGCGGTGCTTTTTAAATCGCTCGAAAAAATTGGAATTAAACTGCGAGAAAAGCGCGAAAATGTGGCCGACATCCTTTCCGGTTCCATCACCAGCGAACTCGTCGACATCGGTTTTGAACACGGTTTTTTTGATGTGCAGATTATACCGTGCGATCCCGGCCCTTCCGGTATGGATGAAGTTGACTTTGGTTTTGCCCCGAATGCGGGCGAAGATATGCGACCGCTGCGAATGATTGCTTCGAGCGGAGAGATCTCCCGTGTCATGCTCGCCACCAAGGCTATTTTGGCCCGTCAGGACCAGATTCCAGTGCTTATTTTTGATGAAATCGATGCCAATATCGGCGGCGAAATCGGCGGTGCTGTGGGTCGAAAACTCGCGCAGGTGGCAGAACACCACCAGCTTATCTGCATCACCCACTTGCCACAGGTTGCCGCATGCGGTACCACCCACCTTGCCGTTTCGAAAAAAGTTAAAGACGGCCGCACCTTCACCGAGGTGCAATTGCTCGACTCCGAATCTCGCCCCATCGAAATTGCCCGCATGCTCGGGGGCGGAACCGAAGTCTCTTTGCAGCACGCAAATGAGATGCTGAACGGGTAGGGCATGCTGCATATTAGGAGTATTTGAATTCGCCGACCGGCTCTTCGACCGCCTGCGCACGGTCCTAAAAGAGAAGAGCGCCCAAGCACTCGTTAGTTCAGAAGAGGCTGGAGACGAACTTCTAGCCGTTCATCGTCTGGGGGAATCCACTCCGGCGAAGGCACAATTTTAGCCTCTTTTAAAATCCGCACGGTGTATCGCGGACAACCGACCGCAACCCGATTTCTTTGAAGTAATCCTGTTGGTTCCTCTCGTACAGGATGGTTCGTGCGCTTAGAATTCCGTGCCATTTTAAAAAGTAAATAGTGTTAAGAAATAGTCGATATAAATTAATGCATTGTTCTTTATTAAAAATGCGTATCGCGTCACTATTGATCACAAATTAAGAGGCAGGTGAAAAAATGGATATGCTAATTACACCAGAACTAGATCCGGATTTCGTTCCGGCGGTGCTTTGGAACCGGGCTTACC
>JAUUYK010000009.1 GCA_030588285.1 Kiritimatiellales bacterium | reverse complement strand
GCGTAAGTCTGCCGATTGACCTCTAATGCGGCCAAATCGACGGGAACGAGACACTCCAATTCGGCGGTGACCTTTTCGCCCGTTAGCAAGACCTGCCCCATATGAGAAACGTCAAATAGACCGGATTTTGCGCGGGTCTGCAGGTGTTCTTTGATGATTCCGCCTGGATACTGAAGCGGCATTTCATACCCGGTGAAAGGGACCATCTTGGCGCCCAGTTCGAGGTGTAAGTTATGTAACGGTGTTTTTGCCAAGTTTTCGATCGTACTCATAATATTTCCGTCTCATCTTAAAGGTGTGACAACTGTGACTGACTGGCGCCTAACGACAGTAAACCACCTGAAATATAGGCGGTGGTACTGCTTTAGGAATTCCGAGGCAATTAGATGTTATAACCACTAAAGACCCCAGCATCTCTTCTCTGAAAAAGCACGAGGCTATTATTTTCCGCGAAGCAATAAAGGGGGTATATTTTTCCCCCTCAAATTGTTCAATTAAAAAAAAGAGAAAATTGTGAATTCATAGATGTCGACAAGGCTAATTTAGCTCATATGGAGGCCTTTATTTTGCCTTCAATCTCCCGGCCTCGTGGGGTTTTTATGAGTCGCTTTTTTGAGAGAGTTTCGGTTTTAGGGGCGCAGGAGAGGGGCGGTTTTACCTTTTAGCCATTGGATCTCCTCGGCGGAGAGGTGGGGAGAAAGTTTTTTTAGAACGGTTTGATGATAGGTATCGAGCCATCCCAGCTCTTTTTTTGTCATCCGTTCGATATCCAGTGGTGCGGTGTCGATTGGGCAAAGGGTGAGTGTGCCGAAACGATAGAATATCCCCGACTCTGATTCGCAGTCGGCCTCGACAACCACCATGTTTTCGATGCGGATGCCGTGCCGGTTTTCCTTATAGACTCCGGGTTCGATGGTGAGGATCATGCCCGGTTCCAGCGGGGTGTCGCTGGATTTGTGCTGGCTAAAGCTCTGCGGTCCTTCGTGTACATTGAGGAAGTGACCAACGCCGTGGCCCGTGCCGCACTTGTAATCGAGGGCATGCTCCCAGAGGGGTTGCCGCGCAAGAATGTCGAGGTTATTTCCTGCCGTGCCTTTAAGAAAGTGGGCGGAGGAAAGGTTGATGACCCCTTTGAGCACGAGCGTGTAGTCGAGCCGCTCCTCATCGGTCAGTTTTCCGAGGGCAAATGTACGGGTAATGTCGGTGGTCCCTTCGGCATATTGACCGCCGGAATCGAGCAGGTAGAGCCCGCTCGGGTTGAGATTAGCGCAGGTTTCTGGGCGCGGGAAATAGTGCATCATCGCGGCATTCGATCCATGGGCGGAGATGGAGGAAAAGCTCAAGTCGGTGCAGTCGGGGTGGATCCGCCGGAAGTGTTCCAGTTGGTCGGCCGCGGTGCATTCTGTTTGACCACCTTGTGGGAGCTGCTCCTCGAGCCATTTCCAGAAACGAACCATGGCAACGCCGTCGAGTTCTTGGATGCCGCGCCAGCCGTCGAGTTGGGTTTGATTCTTCCGGGCCTTCGGCAGATGGGTCAGGTCGGTTCCCGATACCACTTTGCACGCCGAAGGAATACTTTGGCGAAGCTGGGTGTTTACCCGTTTCTCATCGAGAAAAACCGTTCGGTTATCGGGTAGATTTTCCAAGGTCGAGAAAATGTCATCATACGGAGTGGTGGCAATGCCGCAGGCATCGAGTTCGGTACGCACGGTTTCCGTGATCTTTGTTTCGTTGATAAATAGGGTGGCATGGTTGGTTTCGATTAGGGCATAGGCCATGGTGACCGGGCAGAAGGGAATGTCGCCCCCGCGCAGGTTGAATAACCACGCAATATCGTAGAGCGAGGTCAGGAGATAGGTGTCGGCCTTTTTTTTCTGCATGGCCTCGCGGATTTCGTTCAATTTATCGGCCGTGGATTGCCCGGAGCATTCGACGGGGTGGGGGAAGGTCGGGGCATCGGGCAGTGCCGGGCGATTTTTCCAAAGCGTGGAAACTAGATCGAGGTCGGTGATGAGCCGAATATTTTTCTTCTTTAGTTTTTCTTCCCAGTCGTTTGCCTGCTGGGAGGTGAGCTGGCGGCCATCCACGCCGACGGCGCCGTTTTCGGCAACGTTATCGCACAGCCAGTCGATCAGCTCGGGAACGCCGGGCATGCGCTGCTTAAAAAGGGCGATGCCTTTGCCTTCGAGTTCTTGCTCTGCCTGGATGAAGTAACGACCGTCTGTCCAGAGTCCCGCCGTTTGGTGTAGAACAGCTACGGTTCCGGCGGATCCGGTAAACCCGCTGAGCCATTCGCGGGCTTTCCAATGCGGGTGCACATATTCCGTCTGATGCGGATCGGCCGTTGGAATAACAAAGGCATCGAGTTTGTGTTGCTCCATGAGGGTCCGGAGCTGTTGAATATTTTCGCGGGGTTGTGTTTTCATACTATGAGCACGACTGCTGTTGTTTCCTTCCGGTCGATATCTTCTCCGGTTTTCCGTTATAAATATGTGGATTAGTTTTTGTCGATCCGTAGACGCAAAAATTCATTCGTTTTTCCGTCCATAGGGATTCGGTTGGTTACCGTCTGAAAATCGAGGTTCAAGGCGGATCCGATTCCATGCGGTATTAGATCTACACTGTTGCTCCAGGGTTGGTCGATTAGATCGAACGTATGTTCAATGGTGTAGGTGATGCTTGCGTCGTTGGTGCGTGCCAGATGGATGTACCTGATCCAATCCGCCCCATCCAAAGCAAGCACCGGATCCATTCCCGTAAGCTTGTCGTTGGTGGGATTCCCGTCCAATCCATATTCGTATAGGTTATTTGCGCCATCCTCATCATAATCATGGGTCAGTCCGGCATCACTGCCGCTGAGTCCGTAGCTAATCATCCACGTATCGTATGCGGTGAGCGGCGGCGCAGGATATTGTGTTTCATCCGTAATCGCAGCGATACGTTCCGCATACCAATCCGGTTCCGAGGTGCCCGTTATTCCGGATTCGCCTCCACCTCCCGTGTTGTCGTACGCATAGATGAATTCGATGCTACTTGCTGAAACTCTATTGACGGACGTGTTAAAAAACTGACATCCGTGTATGACATGATATTTTCCCGACTGATCTTCGGCCACCGTGCCATCAGTTCTGTTGAGCACTGCAATTCCTTTTGTTATGATTAAATCATTCTTTGCATCAAACGTCGCGTTGCGTACGAAGGAATACGTTCCTTTTAAATCGACAAAGGAATCGGCGTAATTGTCGCCAGAAATACCGGAACCATCAAAGTTGCCGCCATCAATTAAGACATTCCAGGACCCTTCTTTGATATCAAACAACTCGCCCCGGACATCGGGGCCGCCCTTGCAGTCTTTGATCCACACATGGTTCACATCTTCATTATACGAACCCCAGCTCCCTCGATCGGTGCCGACATAGTAGCCTTCCGAGTATCCGGGAGTATGATAGCCCGTATCCCATGTGTCGCACTGTTCTAGCTTGATATAGGTTGATCCGTCGCGGACGTGAAAAGTTTCCATACCGGTATAATGCACTCTAATATTATAGGCGGTACAATGGTTCGCATTGTCGAATACCAGTCCCTTTTGAGCATTTGTAAGTTCAAGGTCTTTTAGGATGATCCAATCCCCGGTGATATGAAATGCATACCCCGTTCCTGTGCTGCTGCCTTTCAAGTGCACCCCGCTCGGGGATTTGCCGCGGATAACGATGGGGTTGGCAACCGTTCCGCTGGCAGCACATTGAAATGTAGAGTTATAGGTTCCGTCTAAGATTACTATTTCATCTCCAGCAGACGCCGAGCTAAGTGCATCCTTAATTGCGGTGACGCTATTGCACTCTATCGTTGCTCCAGTTGAAATCTGCACCATAGCAATAAAAAGTACGGATGTTATAATCTTCTGCATTTGACTTTTCCTCCGCTAAATAAATTCCAGATATAATGTATACTCCATTCTCCTCCCGCGGGAGGGATTAGCCTAGTTCGTGGTTTAGCCGGGTGATTTCGGTCCTCATTTTTTGAAAAACTTCGGCTTTGTAGACCCGAACACTGGCTTCGGATATGCCGAGTTGTTTTGCAATTTCTTTGGTCGGGGTTTCGGCTGAGACCAATTTAAAAACGGCGCGTTTACTCTCGTAGATATCGTTTTTGATGTTATTCCAAGCCAGGTTGGTGATGTGTAGTACCCATTCCTCGCGCGCAAGATTTTCGATGTCGGGCAATACGTGTTCTTCAATGTCGTGGTAGTGCTCTTTGTATTCTACGGAACTGCGCCCGGTGATAAAATTTTTCTTGGTGCGGAAAAAATCCTTTACGGTATTTCGCGTCATGGCGGCGAGCCAGTTGTGGAATTTTCCTTTGTTCTGGTTGTATTCGAAATCTTCGATTTTTTGCCAGACTTTGGTCAGGACGGCCTGGCTGATGTCTTCAGCATCGGAGGCGTTGATGCCCATGCGTAGAATCAGGCTGAGGATGAAGCCCCGGTAAATCTCTTCAAACTCGAGCCACGCTTTGTGGTTTTCGGGTTTCTTGAGTTTGGCCAGTAGGGTGAGCCGCGTTGGATTGTAGTTTTCTTCGCCCATAATTAGTTTTCGGAATAGATGATGATGACGCCTCGGCGGGCTAGCGCCTTGATGGTTGGATCGTTGCGGAAGGCTTCGGAGACGGTCAGTAGTTTTAAGTTTTGATTCCAGATTAGTTGCGGAGAAATGGAGAGGTTTACGATTTCGCTAACGTCAAGCGTCGTCAGTTTTGAATGTTGAATTAGGGTGTTTAAATTGCGGATTCGGGTTTTGCTGATATCGAGAACTTTCAGATTGTTCATTCGATCGAGTTCGATGAGGTGGTTAAGCTGGCTTCCACCGATCCGGAGTTCCTTTAGGCCGTCTTCGGTGAGTAGGTGAAGGTCGGGCATTCCCGTTTTGCTGGCGTTGAGGATTGAAATAGTTAGCCCGCATAAGGGGGAAATGTTGTTGAGTTCGGGGTTGTTTCCTAAGTCGATGAGCCAGTCGTTGGTGTTCAATTCGTACCACTTAAAGTTTAAGGTCTTAATTTTTGGATTCAGTAGTTTTAGTGATTCGGCGATGGCGGGGAATCGGGTTTCGGGATTAAAGGGGGCTTTGTTCAGGAGGTAGAAGAGCCGAGGTATGCCGCTGGCCATGTTGTGCGTTTTGAAATCCTTAACTAGCTGGGGGAGTTTCGTGTCGGAAATCAGCTCTTGGTTTTTATATTTTTCCGCGAGGCGAATAGTTGGGAGGTCTTTCAGAATGGGGGACCCGTGGTTGCCCGAAAGGATATCCCATGCGGTAACGAAGTCCTGTTGGCACAGGAGCATTTTCCCCTTCCATAGCCAGCCTTTTTCGAGCGCCGGATCGAAGGCCAGTGCGGTATCTAGCGATTCTGTGGCAAGGTCAAATTCATAACTGTTTTCCTGTTGCATCATGAGGGTCAGATAGTCGGGAGCTACCTTTTGAGCGGTGTTGGCAATGTATTCGTTCTTCTCTTGTAAGTTAGCGAGAGCGCCGAGGGCAATACTTTCGCTCTGTTTGATTGAAGAAAAGCTGTTGACTAAAACGCCGGCAATCATGGCTGCGGAGAGGGCGATCATGCTGACGGCAAATTTGTGCCGCTTGATTAGCAGGGAGGCATGAGTGAAAAACGTTGGGTTTTCGGCAATGGTGGCAAAACCATCCTGATAGTTGTGGAGATCGCGGATTAAAGCGGCAACATTCGGGTAGCGCATCTGGGGGTCAACGCTCATGGCTTTCATGATGATGGCGGAAAGTGGAGCGGGAATGCGTTGTTTTGGGGCTCGTTCGGTTGGTGATGGAATATCGCCGCGCACGGTTTTTTGGAGTATTTCTTTTATGTTTTTTCCGGTAACCGGACAGTGGTAGGTGAGTAGTTCGTAAAGCATGGCTCCGAGCATGTAGATGTCGGTTTGGAAGTCGATATCGGCTGGGTTGCCTTGTGCTTGTTCTGGAGACATGTAGCCGGGGGTGCCACCGATCACATTTTTAAATTCGCGCTGTTTGGCCGAGCTTTTAAGGTAGCGGGTTAAGGTTTGTCCGGTTTCCAGCGTAACGTCGTGACCGTCCATGCTGTGCCAAGAGGTAGGTTCTCCATCGTATTCATTCAGGTGGGTAATAAGAGTGGAAAGTCCCCAGTCGAGTACGTGAACTTCACCAAAATCGCCAATATTAATGTTGGACGGTTTGAGATCGAGATGGATAACGCCTTTGGTGTGGGCATAGTTGATGGCATTGCAAACTTTCAGAAAAATGGCGAGTAGTCGGCTGGGCGTATAGCGGTCGGCGTAGGCGGAGTTATTGTTGCGCAATTTTTTAATAATTTCCCCGAGCGTCTCGCCTTTGAGCGCTTTCATGGTGAAGTAGGGGTTTCCGTTTTCGTCCAGCGCAATGTCGTAGATCGGGATAATGTTGGGGTGCTGAAGGTTTGCGGTTAGGCGCGCCTCATACAGAAAGGAGTCAATATCCTCTTTGGAGGCTATTTTGGAGTCTTGAATAAGCGCCATTGCCACTTTGCGGGCGGTTCGGTGATCGTCCACTTTCCAAATAGCTTTCATGCCTCCCTGATTGAGCTTGGTGTTGACGGAGTAGCGTTTGGCGGGGTTCCCATCCATCATGCCGGTACGATTGCTGACGGGGGAGTGCAAATCTTCTTCGAATAGAATTTTTTCGGTATCGGAAAAAATAATGTCGTCGGCGAACAGGTTGGCATTGCCGATTTCCCGCTCTGGCGGGCTGGGCCGATCGGTGGAATATTTGTTTTTGTCTTCTAATTCGGCCATTACGCTTCCAACACAGGAGGGTTTAAGAGAAAGCGTAGCATGGTCGCGGGGGCGGGGCAAAAGAAAACCCCGCTGGGTAGGCGGGGTTTTCAGGAGTATTTGATTTAGAAACGGGCAGCAGGTTTGGGTTCACGTAAGCCACGGTGTTTCAAATTGTGTTGATTGGGTTCAACAATGAATACGAGGGCTCGCTTTCAAGCGTTACTCAAAAACTGATTTTTATTTTATATTTTTCAAAATGGCTCAAGAAAACTGAATGAATTCAGGGGGATAAAAAAACCAGCGACGGAGTATTTCAGCCACTGGAAAGTTTATTTTTCGAAGGGGTACGATTAGAACGTTAGTGTTCCGCGTAGCCAAAAGACGGTTTCGTCGTTCGTGAAGTTGGCCAGAGCGTCATTGCCCTTCATGTAGTAGGCGAGTTTGGCTAGAACATCAAAGTTTTTGCAGACGGGGTACTTCGCTAAAAGGTCGATTTCTTGTCCATATTCTCCGCTAAATCCCGTGGTGGTTTTGTCTGCGGTATTGAAGTAGTGATAGATCCCCATGAGTTTGAGGTTCTCGACGGGTAGGACAGAAATTTGCCCGTAGATATCGACCAATCCGCCGCGGAGTCCGCCGCCGGTTCCCAGAAACTGGTCGGCCCAACCATTGAATTTATGGGCGGTTCCGTTCAGCGTTTGGAAGCGTTCTTGGTTTGTTTCTCCGCCGGAAATGTATTCTACGCCAGCACCCACATCAATGATATCGATGTCAAGTTCGCCAAAGGCGGAAGCATAGTAGGCATCGCGTTGAGCCGCAGCCAGCAGTTCGTGGCTCAAGGAGCTGGTTTTACCCCAGGCCCGTAGGCCGAACGTATCAACTTTGCTGTTGTTTGCGCTTTTGTCGTTGCGTTGAAGATAGGCATAGCCGGCGATCTGGTTGTTTTTACCCAGTTTATATTCGCCGTTTAGCATGTGGTATTGGCGGGCGTGGTTAATGGTTCCATTGATTTCATTGATGCTGTCGGCGTAGGCATAGTAGAGCTTTAGATTTTCGATCGACTCATTTTTTACCGAGCCCGCATTGAACGACTGCGCATTGAGGCGCCAACCGATGTTGCCGATGAAACGGCTGTTATCGAGAATGATTTCTTGCGGACCAATTCGACCGTGCGAATCGTAGCCCGTATAGGCAAGGTAGGCTTGGTGCATGCGGAATGCTTCGGGGTCGGCGATGGTGTCGTATCCGGCATCTCCGGGGCCGTAGCGACCGGCAAGTGGCCCAACATATTGCGCCTGAACACGGGCGTCCCATCCATTAAAATTTGCCGTTTGATAATTGACTCGAGTTCGAGAAATAAGGCCATTGGCTGCTCGGTTTGGATTGCCGGACAGATCAGAATATTCGTAGCCAAGGAGGATTTCCGCGGTGAGTTTGCCTTCGTTAAGCTTGTTTCCTTTGAACCACTCGTCGAGTGAGGGCCATTCTTTATGGGTGCATTTTTCCTGCGTAACTTCAGCGGCTGCGGGTTCCTGAGGGTGGGGCGCTGCATCGGAATAAACCACCGTTGAGACGAATAGGGCTCCAATTAATAGCTTCTTCATGTATATTCCTTAGTTAGATTAAGTAGTTAATGACTAATGCGCTCGGTATTGTAGGGGTTTTCGGAGGTGGCGCAAGCTCTTTGGGGTGGAGATGACGTGCTTTGTGCTCTGCCCGCGAGGGAATGATCGGAAGGAATGACTTGACCCGAGTCGGGTGATTCTGAAATTCTCCAGCGCTTACAACCAATTCGAGGGTGATGATGGGTTTTACCTCCATTTTATTTTGGCTCGGCATTGTGTTCGTAATGGATGGCTCGCTGGCAATTGTTTTTCAGGAAAAGTGGAAGAAATGGCTGGGCGAGTTAAATGTAGAGCAATTGGGGTTGATTGAGATAGGGGTGGGTTTGATTCTGCTTGGAGTGCATTACTGTCTGCTTTGAAATCAGTGATTAAATTTTGATTTGACTGCTTGACTAATAAGCGTCCCCTTCCTATGTTCTTGCGCTCTTTTGACTTGAGTTAGGGCTGGAGCGCGTATAACAGCCCCTATTTTTAGTATTTAGTGCCCGATAGTGTAATGGAAGCACATGTGACTTTGACTCACAGGGTCCAGGTTCGAACCCTGGTCGGGCAACCACTTGGTTAATGAATAGTATGAAGATAATTTCAGGAACAGGACATCCCGCTTTGGCGAAACGCATTGCTGCGGCCGCCGGGGTGGAGTTGTGCGCAGTTGACATCACCCGTTTCCCCGATGGCGAAATCTTCGTCAAAATCGTGGAAAACGTGCGTGGCGACGACCTGTTCATCGTTCAGTCGGTTTCGATTGATCCAAATAATTATCTGATGGAACTGTTAATCATGATTGATGCGGCGAAACGTGCTTCGGCAAGCCGGATTACCGCCGTTCTCCCGTACTACGGATATGCGCGCCAAGACCGTAAAGACCAACCGCGTGTGCCAATCACAGCAAAACTCGTGGCCACCTTGTTGGAATCGGCTGGGGCAGATCGAGTGGTTTGTGTTGATTTGCATGCACAGCAAATTCAAGGATTCTTTGATGTTCCGGTGGATCACCTTTATGGATCGCCGGTTATTGTGAAATATTTACGCACGTTGAATCTGGATGATCTGGTGGTCGTATCGCCGGATGCGGGGGGGCTGAAGATGGCCGATGCGTATTCCAAGTTGTTAGGTGCCGGAATTGCCTTGGTGGGCAAGCAACGCAAGAGCGCGGAAGATGTGGTGGCCAATCATCTGGTGGGCGATGTTGAAGGGCGTAATGCATTGTTGGTTGATGATATGACCTCGACGGCAGGAACCCTTTCTGCAGCAGCAAGCCTGCTGAAAAAAGCGGGGGCCAAATCAATTCGTGCGGCAGTGAGCCATTCGCTGCTCATGCAAAAAGGGATCGATCGTTTAATTGAATCGCCGATCGATGAGCTGATCACCACCGATACGGTGCCTCAGCAAGACTGGAAAAATTTTAAAGTTACCGTACTGTCGGTGGCTGACTTACTGGCGGAAGCCATTTGCTGTATCCACAACGACCAATCTGTCAGCTCGCTGTTCAGGGTTGATAATTAGGAGAGAATCATGGAAGACACAAAACTGATTGCAAAAAAAAGAGAGCTCGAAGGAAGTAGTAATGCGCGCCGTTTGCGCAAAACAGGATTTGTTCCTGCCGTTGTTTATGGGGATGAAAAAGACGCTGTTTCGGTCGAACTCAATGCACACGATTTTGAACGGATCCTTCATCATCATGCGAGTGAAAGCCTGTTGATTGATATTGAAGTCGAAGGGGAAGGCACCCTATCTGTGTTGGTGAAAGATGTTCAGCATCATCCCGTTTCGGATGATATCTTGCACGTTGACCTGATGCGCGTTTCTGCGAATAAAGTCATTGCGGTGGATGTTTTGCTGGAACTCGTAGGCGACGATGCTGGAGTTCAGGCGGGCGGAGTGGTTGATCATGTGATGCATGCGATAGGCGTTGAATGTCTTCCTCGTGATCTGGTTGACGTATTCGAAATTGACATTTCTGCACTGGAAATCGGTGATGCAATGCACGTTTCGGACCTGAAGCTCGGTGAGCAGTTCAAGATTTTGGTAGACGGCGAGGCCATTGTGGCCACGGTTGCTGCACCGAAGGTTGAAGAGGACGAAGACGATGCCGGAACAGCTGCCGGGGAGCCGGAAGTAATTACTGAGAAGAAGGAAGAAGGGTAACCTGCTTCTGTTTCCGGGAGAATTAAGTTGAAGCTGGTCATTGGACTGGGAAATCCCGGAAAAGAATACGACGCAACTCGCCACAACATTGGTTTCATGGTGGTGGAGAAACTTGCCGAACGGCAGGGCGTTGTATTAAAAAAAATGTTTTGGATTCCAGCACGACAGGCAAAATGCCGGTTGGGTGAGAGTCAGGTTTGCTTGATTATGCCGACCACATTTATGAACCGAAGCGGAAAAGCCGTTTGGGCGGCCATGAAAAAGTGGCGTGTTCCTGCGGAGGATACCGTGGTGATCTATGACGATGTTGTCCTCGATTTGGGCAGCATTCGAGTGCGAACCAAAGGATCTGGCGGAAGTCATAATGGAATGAAGTCGGTGCTGGAATGGTTGCAGACCAACGCTTTTCCCCGTGTGCGGGTGGGCATCGGTCCGAAGCCAGCAGGCGCGGATATGATTGAGTTCGTGCTGGGCGAATTTGACGAGAATGAGTATTTAAAGTTGGAAAAGGTTGTCGAACGTGCCGCGGATGCGGTAGAAAGCATCTTTTCCGTTGGAACTGAACGAACAATGAATCAGTTTAATCAGTTGCACATAGGATAAGATAAGGAGAAATACATTGAATACGTTGTATGAAGGACTGTTCATCTTTCCGGAAACGCTAGACGAGGAAGGTCTCGACTTGGCGATTGGCCGTGTTAAAGAAGAGCTTGAAACGCTGGGTGGATCCATTAAAAGTACCACCCGTATGGGAAAGAAAACCTTTGCTCGTCCGTTGCAAAAACAGAAAGCTGGGTTTTATGTGGTTATGATGTTCAACGTCGAAGGCGATAAATTGGTTGAATTCAAGGCTCGTCTGAAATTGAGCACCAACGTTTTTCGTCACCAGTTTGTTGTAGCCAATGGAGTTGCGGAAGTAGCACAGGAGGCTTAAAATGGCTAGCTACAATCGGGTCCTCTTGATGGGGAACTTAACCATAAATC
>JAUUYK010000024.1 GCA_030588285.1 Kiritimatiellales bacterium | reverse complement strand
TCACGATATGGGCCTAAAAACCACGGTCATTGAACGCTCCCCGCGCCTGCTCGCCCGTCAGGTCGATACCGCCGGCGGTTTAATTCTCCAGCATCTCATTGAGGATCTCGGCGTTTCTGTCCTGACTAGCAAGATCACAACGGCGTTCACGGGCGAAGAAAAAGTCGATGGAATTCAGTGCGAGGGCGATGAACATTTGCCGACTGATATGATTATTATTTCAGCCGGAATTCGCCCGAATGACGAACTGGCTAAAGTCTGCGGAATTGATGTGGGAGAGCGCGGCGGCATTGTTGTTGATGCTAAAATGCGCACCTCCGACCATCATATTCATGCCATTGGCGAGGTGGCCCTTTTTGAGGGGATGATCTATGGCTTGGTTGCTCCGGGCTATGACATGGCCGATGTCGTGGCCGCCAACCTTTGCCACGAAAAGAAAACCTTTAACGGCGCCGATATGTCGACCAAACTCAAGTTGATGGGGGTCGATGTGGCGAGTGTCGGCGAACCCCTGATACCTGAAGAGCAGTGCAAAGCGGTGGCGGTCTACGATAGCCATCGCGGCATTTATAAAAAGCTGGTGCTCTCCAAAGATGGAACCCAACTTGTAGGCGCCATTCTGGTGGGCGATGCCTCTGAATACGGCCTGCTCTCTCAAATCTGCAAGAAGGGCATGGAGTTGCCTGAACATCCCGAGACTCTGCTCGTGAAATCCGATGGGCATACTGATGTGGTCATTGAAATCGACGATGATGAAGTGGTTTGTTCCTGCAAAAATGTGACCAAAGGTGATATCTGTGCGGCGATCGAAGCCGAGGACCTCACGACGGTTGAAGCGGTAAAAAAGGCGACCCAAGCGGGTACCGGTTGCGGCGGTTGTGCCTCGGTAGTGAACGATATTTTCGAAGGCGAAATGCTCAAGAAAGGCATCGAGATCGACAATACTCTATGCGAGCACTTTGCCTACACTCGGCAAGAGCTGTTCAATATTGTAAAGGTTACCGGAGCGAACTCGTTCGATGCCCTGCTCGAAAGCCACGGTAAAGGCACGGGATGCGAAATCTGCAAACCCGCCATTGCGTCCATTCTCGCCTCCATCCAAAACGATCACATTGTGAATCACGCGCAGATTCAGGATACGAACGACAAATATATGGCCAACATTCAGCGCAACGGAACCTACTCCGTTGTGCCGCGCGCCCCCGGCGGGGAGTTGACCCCCGATCAGCTGATCGCAATCGGCCAAGTGGCCAAAAAATATGACCTCTATACCAAAGTGACCGGTGGCCAACGCATCGACCTTTTTGGGGCACACCTCGCTCAGCTCCCCGCTATCTGGAAAGAGCTGATCGAAGCAGGCCTTGAAACCGGCCACGCCTACGGAAAATCGCTACGCACCGTGAAAAGTTGCGTTGGCAGTTCGTGGTGTCGGTTCGGTTTGCAGGATGCCGTCGATATGGCTGTGCTGCTTGAAAATCGATACAAAGGGCTGCGCTCGCCACATAAACTTAAAATGGCCGCCTCGGGGTGTGTTCGTGAATGCGCCGAAGCGCAAAGCAAAGATGTGGGCCTGATTGCTACTGAAGCCGGATGGAACCTCTATGTCTGCGGCAACGGCGGCGTTAACCCGCGCCACGCCGATTTAATTGCCACCGATATCGATGCCGAAACTGCCGTCAAATATATCGACCGTTTTCTGATGTATTACGTCCGCACCGCCGATCGTCTCACCCGAACCGCGCCGTGGGTGGAAAGCCTCGAAGGCGGCATTAAACAGGTGAAAGAGGTTGTCCTTAACGATTCCCTCGGCATCAACGAACAGCTCGAAACCGATATGCAGCAGATCGCCGACACCTATGTCTGCGAATGGGCCGCCACACTCGACAATCCAGAAAAGCTCAAACAATTTCACCACTTCACCAACAGCGAAGAAACCGACACTTTCGACTATATCGAAGTCCGCGGACAAAAACGCCCGGCGCCGTGGAAAACTGAATACGAGGTTCTTCTCCCCGAAGCCACCCAAAATGCAAAAACCCAATGGATCGATTTTGGCGAAGCTTCATCCATTCCGATTGATGGGGGTGCCACCGTGAAACATGGAAAGCACCAGATTGCGATTTTCAATTTTGCAAAAGCCGACCAATGGTTTGCCTGCCAAAACCTCTGTCCACACAAACGCGAAATGGTGCTCTCTCGGGGATTACTCGGCGATATCGATGGACTGCCCAAAGTGGTCTGCCCGATGCATAAAAAATCGTTCTCGCTCGAAACCGGCGAAGGGCTCAGCGATCCATCCTATGCCATCTCCACCTTCCCCGTCGAAATCCGCGCCGGCCGCATTTTCATCGCGCTTCCTGCTACCGAAGAATTGGACCAATTACACCTCTGCAACCCCGAAAAAGTCTGCTCCTAGCTCGATCGGAGAGTATATATAAAAACTCATACACTCGGGGGTTCATAATTGATCGATTGCGGCGTAGAATGTTCAACATGAAACGAATACCGAACATGCTAATGGCTGGAGCGGCGGGCCGAAATCGAGGAAAAACGGAGTTTCTCTGCCGGGCCATTCGCGCGCAGAGCCCGCATCGACCCGTCGTTGGAATTAAGATTACTTCTTTCGATGATGCCGATGGCAAAATCCTCGCCGATCAGTTGAAAAGCAAAACCTATCGATCCATCGCGGGCAATTATCTGGTGACGCGCGAAAAACCCGGCGACGACAACAAAGATACGCATCGAATGTATCGGGCCGGAGCCGACACCGTCTATTGGCTACGCGCCAAAAGAAGCTTCCTTTCTCAAGGGTTGGAAAATCTTTTTCTAACCCTCGAATCCGAGGGAATCGATCCCAAAACCGCCTGCTTGGTCGTGGAGTCGGGCGGCTCACGGAATTTTATTGAACCGGGTCTTTTTTTTATTATTCAAGAGCACAACGATGCCATTAAACCCTCCTGCGCGGAGGTGGTGCATTGGGCCGACCGTCTCGTGAATATCAGCGGAAACGGCTGGGATTTGCTCCCGGAAAAACTGGTTTTTGAAAACGGCCGCTGGGGGGTTAAAGAGGCGGCCAACGCGATTATCCTTAGTGGAGGGGGAAGCCGACGAATGGGTCGAGATAAGGGGGCCATGCCGATACTCGGGAAACCCCTGCTCTCTGCTGTGATCGATCAACTTTCTCCAAACTTTGAAAGCGTAATGGTGAGCGGACAACCGGAAAAATATGCGTTCTCCGGCTGTCGAGTGGTGGCGGATATTGAACCCAACCGCGGGCCGTTGATGGGGTTGCTCTCGACTCTAAAAAAATCGACCCATACACTTAATTTTGTAACGACCTGCGATGTCCCCGACATTCACTTGCCCGTTGTCCGCAACATGCTACGAAGCATCGGCGATTTCGATGCGGTGGTGCCGATTTTTAAAGGCGCACAAAAACAGCCCCTTTTTGCAATCTACCAAAAAGGCGTGGCCGAAAAAATTGAAGTTTTAATGGCCGAAGGAAAGCAGTCGATGCATGCCCTGCTCGACCAGCTTAAGGTTCACTACCTCGATCTCGATTCCGACTGGTATCACAATCTCAACACGCCGGAAGATGTGGATCTATACGAAAAAAATAAGTAAACACGAAGACTCCAAGAGCACGAAGAACGGGAGGGTATTTTATCCACCGATTTCGCAGATTACATGAATTTTAATATCCGTGTAATCTGTGGATTAAATTTCTAAAAACCCTCGGGTTTATTGAGCGAACGATCGGTTTCCGCCGATAAGGGAGTAGACATTTTTATACCCAGCACTTCTCAAGGCGCTGGCGGTGTATTGCGTGCGAACTCCGGCGGCACAGACGAGTAGGTGCGTGGCGGTTTTATCCAAGAGTTGCGGCTGATTGAGCAGCTGATCCATGGGAATATGAAGGTGCTCGCACAGGAGCGGTTCGGCGGCAATTTCTTCGACGGTGCGGATATCGACGATCGTGAGTTTACCAAGTCGGCCGACTTCGCCGATGAGAATATCGACGGGTTCCGGCGGATCGATATCGAGCTCGTGCGCGGGACAGTTTTTGTTTTTGGGCAGGGTAATTTTGCGCATCGAATAGTCGGCCAAATTAACGAGTAAGAGCTGATTTTCTAAGCGTCCATCAAGCTTTAAGAGGTGCTTGATGGTCTCCAAGGCCTGAATGGAACCGAGCACGCCGGGCACGGCACCGAGCACGCCGGCTTCGGCACAACGGGGCACTTCGGAAGGTGCACCCCCGTCGTATAAACATTCAAGACAGGAGGAATCGGGCGTGACAACCTGCACTTGCCCTTCGAGTTGATAGATGCTGGAAAACACAACGGGTATGCCGGCTTTTAGGGCGGCGCGGTTTACCTGTAGTTTGGTCTCCATGCAGTCGGAACATTCAATGATGACGTCGTAGTTTTCCAACGTCTCAACATCCAACGATTGAAAACGGGTTTCATGGCAGTCGACCACGAGGGTTGGATTAAAATTTTGGAGCCATTCTGTGGCGAGTTTGGCTTTGGATTCGCCGATGCGGTTCGGGGTGTAGAGAAACTGCCGATGCAGATTACTGGCCTCGAGATGGTCGTGTTCAACGACTCCGATCTGGCCGATTCCGGCCCCAGCCAGGTAGGCGAGCACAGGGCAACCAAGACCGCCGGCACCGACGACAAGCACACGGCTTTCGGCGAGTTTTTGCTGCCCCGCGTTGCCAATTTCTTTGAGCACGGTTTGGCGGCTGTAGTCCATCGTGGGTTTGCGGCCGTGCTTGGCGCACTCTTCGCAGTTGACCCAGCCGGAATCGCCGGAACGGTAGTGCTCTTTTTTCCAGATGGGGACGCGGACTTTAATTTCGTCGATGATGTAACGGCAGGCTTTAAATGCGGCTTCGCGGTGCGGGGTGGAAACGCCAACCCAAACGGCGATGTCGCCGATAGCTAAATGCCCAACGCGGTGGATACAGAGGGCTTGTTTTAGCCCAAATTTTTGCCGGGCTTCTTCGAGAATACGTTCGCCTTCGAGGTTGGCCATTTGTTCATAGGCTTCGTATTCGAGCGAGGTAACGTCGTGCCCGTCGTTGTGGTTGCGCACCCAACCTTCAAAGGTGACTAAGGCCCCACACTGCGGATTTTCCGCCGCAATTTTGAGCGATTCAATATCGAGCGGATCGGTGGAGATTAAAAACATTTATCCTCCTGCAACTGGCGGAATAAAAACGACGGAATCGCCGTCGCTCAACGGGGTGGCCCAATCGACGAAGGCATCGTTAATGGCCAGGCGGACGTGCGCGCGTTTCATTGAAAAGTTGTATTTTATTTTGAGCCGATCAAAGAGATCGGCCGCGCCGCTGTTTTCGATTTCGAGCACTTCACCACTGCATCCGGCTTCTTCGCGGAACATGGCGTAGTAGGTGAGATTAATTTTCACGTCTTTATCCTCCAATATAGAACATTTCGATTTTATTTTTGGATTCCTGTTTGGTGCTGCCGCCCCATCGGAGTTGGCTGTATTGATCGTTTCGGTTTTCCCAGACCGCGCGTATCGCGGCATGAATATCGGCTTCATTTGAGCCGTCGCGCAAGGCGGTACGGAGGTCGGCGCCGTCGGTGGCAAAGAGGCAGGTGTAGAGTTTGCCATCGGCGGAAAGACGACTTCGATTGCACGGCCGGCAGAAGGGTTGACTGATGGAGGAAACAAATCCAATTTCACCGGAGCCGTCGGTATAGCGATAGCGGTCGGCCACTTCACCGGCGTAGTCTTTGGCGACAGGTTCAATTTTCCAGTGGTTTGAAATATGCTCAATCAGCTCGGCACTCGGCACCACGTGCTCGCGGTTCCAATGGTTGACGTTGCCAACGTCCATATATTCAATAAAGCGAACGGTGATTCCGGTGTCGCGAAATTTTTCAAGAAGGGGCAGCGCTTCGCCGAGGTTGAGGTCGCGGCGAATGACGGTGTTGATTTTAACCCGGCTGAATCCGGCCGTTTGCGCGGCCGCGATGCCTTCTAATACGGCGGCGGGGGAATCGAAACCGCCGTTCATCGTGCCGAATATTTTTTCGTCGAGCGCATCGAGACTGACGGTTATGCGGTCGAGTCCGGCGGTTTTCAGATCGCCGGCAAAGCGAGGCAGGAGAATGCCGTTCGTCGTCATGGCGATGTCTTTAATGCCCGGAATGGCGCGCAACCCTTCAACCAATTCCGGCAGCTTGGTGCGCAGGAGCGGCTCCCCCCCGGTGAGTCGAATTTTTTCCACACCGAAGCGGGCGAAGTGCCGCACGAGGCGTAGCATTTCTTCGAAGGAGAGGCGGTCTGAATTTCCAAGCCAGGGGAAATCGGGGCCGACTTCTTCGGCGGGCATGCAGTAGGTGCAGCGGAAATTGCAGCGATCGATCACTGAAAGGCGGAGGTCGCGCATGGGTCGGCCAAGTTGGTCTTTAACGGATTGTTCGGACATAGCGATCCTCTTCTTTCTAGTTCTTGCGTCTCTAATTCCAGCATTTAGGGTCCAAACTATAAACGCCTATTTTATGGAAAAAGACCGACTCTGAATTATATGCGGGAAATGTCAATCGGTTCGTTTAAACAATAACGATCGATAAACTCACCTATTAAATCAAAGACGCCACATTTGTACATGACACAAAAGAAAGCTACATTTTTGTTTTCTCGTTTAAAAAAGTAATCTTCCCGTATCCGTTCTAAACACCTGCTCCCGACAGGGTTGAGACATCTCCGCCAGAATGGCACACCTCCTGCAAAAGGCTCGCTTATTAAGTGCACCCAGAAAACCCCATTTTGGAGCGCAACAGCAAACTAAACTAGAGAAGGACTACCATGGCATCAACCAATCTAAACCCGCTCGATTTAAAAAACCCCGCCATTCGCACCCTACACCTCTCCTGGGTGGCCTTCTTTTTAACCTTCGTGGTTTGGTTTAGTCATGCGCCCCTGATGAGCTCAATCAAAGCAACCTTCGATTTGACCCCACAACAGATCAAAGCCCTACTGATCCTCAACGTGGCCCTCACCATTCCGGCCCGAATTGTGATTGGAATTTTGGTCGATATGTTCGGGCCACGAAAAATATTCAGTGGACTCCTCATTTCGGCCGCATTCGTCTGTTTTGGTTTTGCCAGTTCGCAATCGTTCGAGCAATTGGCGCTATTCCGTTTTCTACTCGGCTTTGTAGGAGCGGGCTTTGTGATTGGCATTCGGCTCGTCGGAGAATGGTTTCCGGCCAAACAGGTCGGCATGGCCGAGGGCATTTATGGTGGATGGGGTAACTTTGGTTCAGCGGCGGCGGCAATCACACTCCCGTCATTAGCCCTGCTCTATGGCGGCGAAAACGGATGGCGCTATGCCACAGCCACGACCGGCGCGGCAGCGTTCATTTATGGTATTTTCTTCTATTTCCGCGCCCGCAATACCCCCCAAGGCGCCACCTACTTCAAACCCAAAAAAGCCGGTGGGCTGGAAGTTTCCTGCAAAAAGGATTTCTATTTTTATCTAGGCATGAACATTCCGATGTATCTTGCGCTCGGCATTTTAACCTGGAAACTCACCACTCCGGATATTGCGCTCATCTCCCCCCCCGTGGCCATTCTGCTAGCGGTCGGCTACCTCCTCCTGTTCATTTTTCAGTCGGTTAAAATTTGGACCATTAATGCCCACCTCTTTTCAAAAGATCACTCGGCTGGCCTGCTAAACTATCGCTTCAAACAAGTCGCAATCCTCGATGCAGCCTACCTCGTAACCTTCGGTTCCGAGCTGGCGGTGGTCTCCATGCTCCCGCTCTTTTTCATGGAAATATTCGATCTCACCCCCATTAAAGCAGGACTCCTGGCCTCTGGCTTTGCGTTCATGAATTTGGTGGCTCGCCCCGGCGGGGGGTGGATTTCGGACAAATTAGGGCGGCGAAAAACCCTGATGGTTCTCATTATGGGACTCTCCATTGGCTACCTTATACTGAGCCAAATCAATGCTACGTGGCCCATTGCACTCGCAGTGCTCGCCACGATGGCCTGCTCCTTTTTTGTGCAGGCCGGCGAAGGCGCTGTATTTGCAATGGTACCGCTGATTCAACGGCGCATGACGGGTCAAATCGCCGGAATGGTTGGCGCATACGGCAACGTCGGCGCTGTAATTTTTCTAACCGTGCTCTCGTTCGTCGAATATTCCACCTTCTTCATGGTCATCGCCGGCTGCTCCCTACTCACCCTGACTTCAACCGCCTTCCTAAACGAACCCGAAGGCCACGTGGCCGAAGTGGACGAAAATGGAAACGTGCAACTCATCGAAGTGGCCTAATCATGTAACCTTTGAAAGGTGATTCTTATTGAACAGAAGCCGCTTCTCGCTACAGTTAAATTTCACGCAACACTCTCCATAACCTTATCGCTCAAGCTATGTTTCATCTCGACGGAAAAATTGAAGTTGCAATTGGCCAGGCCACAACGGCAGGGCGGAAAGATTCGAACGACGATGCAATCGCCATTCATATTCCGGATAACGAGCACCTCATCACCCACAAAGGGATTATTGCCGCAATCGCCGATGGCGTGAGTAGTGCTGATGCGGGCAAAGAAGCCGCCATTCTCTGCACTCAACGTTTTATTACCGACTTCTATGCCAGCCCCGACATTTGGACCACTAAACACTCTGGCCAAAACGTGCTCACCACCCTTAACCGCGATTTATACAACCGTGGAAAAACCTATCGAAATGCTGAAAAAGGCTTTGTCTGCACCCTGAGCGTTCTTATTCTAAAGTCGCACACGGCGCACCTTTTTCATATTGGCGACACGCGAATTTACCGCCTGCGCAACAAACAACTCGAACAACTCACCACCGACCACAGCGTACAAGTTAGCGCCGAACAAAACTACCTCGCCCGCGCCATGGGGCTCGATAACCACCCCCGCATCGACTACTCCACCACCGACCTCGAAGAAGGCGACATCTTCCTTCTTTCCACCGACGGCATCCACGAGCACATCGATGATGCCCGCCTAATCACCCTACTCGAATCCAACCGCACTGACCTCCAGAAAAGTTGCACCATGCTCGCGCAGGAAGCCTACGACATGCGCAGCAAAGACAATCTCAGTTGCGCCCTCATCACCATCCAAAAACTACCCCAAAACTCCCGCGACGAAATCGACCAACGTCTCACCAAACTTCCCTTTCCACCGCCATTAAATATCGGCTCCGTGCTCGATGGCTACCGCATTATGGAGGAGATCCACGCCACCAGCCGCAGCCAAGTTTACCGCGTTAAAGACACTGAAACCGGCGAGTATTTTGCCCTAAAAACCCCCTCGGCTAATTTTGAGGATGATGATGCCTACATCGAACGTTTTGTTATGGAGAGCTGGATTGGCGCCCGGATCGACAATCCACATGTGGCCAAAGTGATTGAACCGCAACGCCCACGAAGTAGCCTTTATTACCTCTCCGAATTTGTCGACGGCATCACCCTCGCCGCATGGAGCAAAAAAAATCCGTAT
>JAUUYK010000121.1 GCA_030588285.1 Kiritimatiellales bacterium | reverse complement strand
GCATGGGGCCGGAGTCAACCGTCACAACCAAATCCGCCCGATACAATACTTCTCCGAGTTCGAGCAGCGAGGTTTTTCCGCATAGGTTTGTTGCCGCGCCTTCGGGCAATAAATTTTCGAGTTTGGTGCAGGTTTCAAGATCATCGGGAGCGCCCACCAGAATAATCTGCGCGTTTAATTGCGTGCCTAATTCAACAAACCGTTTGATGGGCCAGTTTTTGGCCGCGTGGCGCGAACATGGCGCGAATACCACCACGGGATGGGGTTCCAAACACGGGAATTTTACTTCCGGAAATTCGAGGGGAAATTCAAGGGGCTCATCGGCCTTTTCTAACCATCGAAGAACATCCAGGTTCTCTTCAACCGCGTGCCGTTTTTTATTCTTTTTTCCGACGACCGCCGTGTAGAGCAAACGGGCGCCCTCGCGTTGAAATGACGGCCCGAGAATTTTTGCGCCTTTCGTTCGTTTGGCCATTCGGCAGATCAGTGCACTTTTCATCAAGCCTTGCAGGTCGACGATTAAATCGTACGTTTCTTCCCGTAAGGTCGCGTGAAATTCACCGAGGTTGGAGCGCAGCCCTTTTCGTGGAAATGGAATCACCTTTCGGACATCGGAAAAGCATTGAACGAGTCCGGTGTATTCCGTGTTCACAACCCAGTCGATTTCCGCCCCAAATGCCTGCTTCAGCAGATGCACCGTCGGTAGCGCATGGAACAGATCTCCCAGCGAACTGGTTTTGACGATTAGAATACGCATAAATAAATTACGCGGCACCACACAACGTCAGAATCACCGCCTTCTGAGCGTGGAGACGATTTTCGGCTTCGTCGAAAACGATCGATTGCGGGCCGTCGATTACCTCGGCGGTCTGTTCGCATCCGCGGTTGGCGGGCAAACAGTTCATAAAGATGGCATCGGGCTTGGCGTGCGCCATTAGCTCGGCATTCACTTGATACGGCATAAACTTCGCGATCCGTTCGGCTTCCTGCTCTTTTGGAATGTGGTAGCTCATCCAAGAGTCGGTATAGACCACATCGGCATTTTTAATGGCTTCCATGGGATCAGCCGTCACAAAAATAGATCCGCCCGATGCGGCGGCATAGGTTTCGCAGTTGGCCACCACGTCGGCCCGCGGGGAATATTCCGCGCCAGCAGGCGAACCCACACTCACGTTCATGCCCATTTTGGTTCCGCCAAACATCAGCGAATGCGTCACGTTATTAAATCCATCGCCGAGATACGCCAATTTGAGTCCGCCCAACGATCCTTTCTTTTCTTCAATGGCTTGTAGATCCGCCAAAATCTGACACGGGTGACTGTCGTCGGTCAGGGCATTAATCACCGGAATGGTGGCGAACTCGGCCATTTCCAACAGGTCGTCGTGTTTGAATAACCGTGCCATAATAATATCAACAAACCGCGAGGCCGCTTTAATGGAGTCGCTGATGGTTTCTTTTCCGCTGCCCATCGGCGAATTTCCGGTGTGGTAATAGATGGAGTGTCCGCCCATTTGCGTCATTCCGGCTTCGAACGATAGTCGGGTTCGCAGGCTCGGTTTTTCAAAAATCATAAGCAACGTTTTGCATGCCATTGCAGTATTATATTTCTGAGGCTCGGCCTTCACATCTTTGGCCAAATCTAATACCTCCCGAATTTTTTCAGGGCTCCATTCTTTTAACGAAATTAAGTGTTTCATAAATATACCTCGTGAGATGTGAATCGTGATTTTTCACGATTCAATCGTTACTTATTTTTTTTTGGGTTTGTAATCCGCGTAATATTGATTCACTTCATTCTGCCGCTCGAAGGTGGTCAGAATAAGCGCAGCTCGAATCCACATGCCATTGCGCATCTGGCGCCAGTAAATGGCCCGCGGATTATTATCAATATCGGTGCTGAGTTCTTTTCGGCGGGGTAACGGATGCATAATCACCGCTGTTTCTTTTAAAATATCCATATGTTCAGCACCAATGCTAAACTCGGCGGTATTAATTGTACTGCTCTCCCCTTCGGCATCCCACTCGTCCTGAATGCGGGTCATATAAATGGCATCAGCAATCGGCATTACAGCTGCAAAGTCTTGCATAACAACATATTTTGTTCCGGCTTGATCCAGCATATCCAAAATATCCTGCCCGATTTGTAGGGCATCCGGTGCCACAAAATAAAGGGTCATATCCTTATAAAGCGTCAGCAACCACGCCAGCGAACGAACCGTCCGTCCGCGCAATAAATCGCCGACAAAAACCACCGTTTTACCATCAACCCCTCCAATTTCTTCAAAGCTTCGTTCCAGCGTATAAATATCCAACAAGGCCTGCGTTGGGTGTTGGTCGGCCCCCGACCCCGCGTTTAGCACCGGTATTTCCCGATTCGTGTGCGAGAGCATCCAAGCCACTCGCTCAGCAAAACCGCCGACCGGATGGCGCATAATGATCATATCTACATACGAACTAAACGTGCGGATGGTATCCTCCGGCGACTCCCCCTTAATCTCGCTCGACGTTTTACTGTCGCGCACATCCATCGTATCCAGCCCCAGAATTTGGCAGGCTGCATTGTGCGAAAGGTAGGTTCGAGAAGAAGGCTGCGCAAAATAGAGCATCGCCCGTTTATCCGAAAGCAACCCCTTTAAAAAATTGGCTCCGTCCCGCCGTTTATTAATCCGCTTAATCTTCGTTGCCAGCGCACACAACTCCTCCAGCTTCTTTCGCGTGAACTGCTGGGCAATCAAGGTATGCGGTGGCACTCCCTGAAAATAGATACCCTTCTCCGTCAACGACAGTGCGTTGAACTCCTGCCAGGTTAGATCGCTTAGTTTTTTCCCATTCGCCATAATGCCCTCCCCCCGTTTCGATGATCGGGCAATAATAGCGCACCCCGACATAAAGTCCATCCTTCCAATCTCACATTTCTTTCCGTACATTCATTTTATGGACCATACCGTATTCAGCAACAGCACCCCCCGGCTCGACGGGGCGGTGCTTAAAGGCATTACCAGCGGAACCGCGCACGTGGCCGATACCCCTATCAGCGCGCAAGCACTACTCTGCCGAGAACTTTCACAAAATAAAGCGTGTTCCATTCTATGGATTGCCGCCGATGTTCGCGAAATGGAACGCCTCCATGAATCCATCGATACGCTACAAAGCCACCCTCAGCTCTTCCAACCCATGGAAAAAGATCCCGCTGTTTTTGGCGAACATTTGCGCCTCGTTAAGCACCTCGCCGAAAAGAAACCCTTCCTTATTATCACCTGTCCACAGGCGCTCGAAACCGAAGTGCCCCTTGCCGGAAAATCGGAACAAGCCGTACGCACACTTAACCTCGGCGAAACCCATAATCCCGAAGACCTGACGGATTGGATGAATCAAGCGGGATACGAATTTGGCATTGAAGTCTATTCCCAAGGCGAGGCCGCTCTACGCGGTGGCATTCTCGACTGCTGGCCACCTGGGTCCCCCCGCCCCGTTCGCATTGAATTCTTCGGCAACGAAATTGACTCCATTCGATTTTTCGATGATCAAACCCAATGCTCCATCGAAAAAATTAAAACCGTTCAACTCCCCCAACTCGACTTCGGTTTTGCCGGCGATGAAACCTGCCTGCTCACCGACCTTCTTCCTAAAAACACCCTAATCATTAATCCCGACTCTATAAGCAAGCCCAATGCTTGCCCCAATATAGCAACCGGATATCACTTCTACGACACCGGCCTTTTTGCCGTTTCCTACAATATTCACCCCAAAGATGCCGAGCAAGCCCGCCGTCGTTTTGTCGAACACCGCTGCGCCGAAACAGCCACCGACTGGACCATTCATTTCTTTTTCGAAACCCAGGGAACCCTCAACCGATTCCACGAGCTCTATGCCAAAATCGACCGCTTTAAATCCCTAAACCTCCACCTCGGCGTTTTGCACGAAAGTGCGGTGGACCACACCCATAAAGTACGAATCATCACGGAGAGCGATTTCTACGCCTATCACACCAATCGTAGCGCCCACGCGCGCCACGCTAAACGCTTTCACAAACAGCAGGATCGCGTCTCCGAAGCGGCCGACATCCAACCGGGCGATTTTGTGGTGCATGTTGAACACGGCGTCGGGAAATATCTCGGTCTCGTCGAAACCACCTTCAGCGGCAAAAGCATGGAGGTGCTGGCCATTGAATATGCCAGGGGAGAAAAGGTCTATCTGCCCGTCACACAAGCGCACCTGCTCACGCGCTACAAAGGCATGGGCAAGCACGCGCCCAAGCCGCATACGCTGGGCGGTCGTAAATGGCGGAACGACAAGGAAAATGCCGAGGAAGCCGTACGCGATCTTGCCGCGCAACTGTTGCAAACGCAGGCCGAACGCCAAGCCAAACGCGGCTATCGCTACTCCAAGGACACCGCCATGCAGGCCGAGTTTGAGGCCGCCTTTCCCTATACCGAAACGCCCGACCAGCTCACCGCCTCCGACGAGCTCAAGCGCGATATGGAAAAGCT
>JAUUYK010000081.1 GCA_030588285.1 Kiritimatiellales bacterium | reverse complement strand
CGACCAAGTACTGCACTATGTCGAACAACTCGACGAACTCGATGTTAGCCATGTGGAACCCGCCGCACATGCGATCCCCGTCTTTAACGTGCTTCGTAAGGATGTGCCCGGAACCAGTTTGAATCACGACGACATTATCGCCAACGCACCATCCTCCACGAACGGCGAAATTCGTGTCCCCAAAATCATCGCTCAATAAATAGGGGTTAAAAATATGGCTGAACTACACAACCTTACGATTACGGAACTCTCCAAAAAGTTGGAAGCAAACGAATGCACCTCCGTTGATATCGTCAACGACCTGCTCACCTCGATTGATGCCTCCGATGCTGCGGTTGGCGCCTATCTCACGATCGATCGCGAATCGGCGCTGGAGCAAGCCAAGGCGGCCGACGAGGCTCGCGCGGCGGGAGAGATGCTGCCGCTGCTGGGCATTCCGATTGCGATTAAAGATCTGCTTAATGTGAAAGGGCAGCCCTGCACCTGCTCATCTAAAATTCTCGAAGGCTATATTGCGCCATACGACGCCACGGTCATTACAAAACTTCGCGAAGCCGGTGCTGTGCTATTAGGGCGCGTGAACATGGATGAATTTGCCATGGGATCGAGCACCGAAAATGCCGCGCTTGGAAAAACCTCCAATCCGTGGAATTTAGATCATGTTCCCGGTGGTTCATCAGGCGGGTCGGCGGCCTGCGTTTCGGCCAACGAAGCGATTGCATCGCTCGGCTCCGACACCGGTGGATCCATTCGTCAGCCCGCCGCCTTTTGTGGCGTGGTGGGAGTGAAACCAACCTATGGGCGGGTTTCTCGGTATGGCCTAACCGCTTTTGCATCCTCCCTCGATCAAATCGGCCCGCTCTCCAAAACCGTGAAAGATTCCGCGATCCTATTGGAAGCTTTATGCGGGCTTGATGAAAAAGACTCCTCCTCCATCGATATCGCGGTTCCAGCCTTCAGCGAAAACCTAAGCAATGACCCCTCGCTGGCGGGCATGAAACTCGGACTCCCCTCCGAATTCTTTGTAGACGGCATGGATCCCGAAGTCGAAAAATCTGTCCGCGATGCCATTGAGCATTGTAAAAACCTCGGCGCAGAAATTGTCGACGTTAGCTTGCCGAACGCTAAGTATGCCATTGCCGTTTATTATATTATCGCCACCGCCGAAGCCTCGGCCAACCTTGCGCGTTTCGATGGCATTCGCTACGGCATGCGGCTCGATGGAAAAGATCCTGCCGAGCTCTATCGCAAAACTCGTTCCGCTGGATTTGGGCAGGAAGTGAAACGCCGGATCATTTTGGGGACCTATGTGCTCAGCAGCGGCTACTATGACGCCTATTATCTCAAGGCACAAAAAGTTCGAACCCTCATTCGTAACGACTTCACCGAAGCCTTTAAGCAGTGCGATGCCATTCTCGCTCCGGTTACCCCGACCGCCGCCTATAAAAAAGGCGAAAAAACCGGTGATCCGTTGAAGATGTATCTCGACGATATTCTCACCACACCCACTAATTTGGCCGGCAATTGCGCGCTATCATTACCCTGCGGATTCACCTCTGACGGCCTGCCTATTGGGCTACAAATTATCGGCGACGATTTTCAGGAACAAACCATTTTAAAAGTCGGCCATGCCTATGAACAAACCACCGACTGGCATAAAGCAAAACCCGAACTTTAAAATTTTAGCCATAAGAGGATAGATTCAAGCAGGTTATAGATAAAATTATGTATTTATCGAGTTCCTCTGTGGTGAATTTATAAGGATTTAGATTATGAAATACGAAGCAACGATCGGTCTTGAAACCCACGTCATGCAAAAGACGAACACCAAAATGTTCTGCTCGTGCAAATATGAATATGGCGCACCGCCGAATACCCATGTCTGTCCTGTTTGTCTGGGCTATCCCGGCGCGTTGCCAGTCATGAACGAAAAGGCCATCGAACTCTGCTGTAAAGCCGGTATGTTGCTCGGGTGCGAAATTAATCCCTATAGCAAATGGGATCGAAAAAACTATTTCTATCCTGATATGGCTAAAAATTATCAGATCACCCAGGCCGACGAACCCCTCTGCATTGGTGGCGAAGTGACGGTAGAGGTGGAAGGAAAAATAAAAACTTTCACGCTTGAGCGCATTCATCAGGAAGAAAATGCCGCAAAAAATACGCATATCGCTGGGGCAAGTTTGGTGGACTACAACCGGGCCGGAACCGCACTCATGGAAATTGTTTCCAACCCCTGTATGAGCTCGGCGGCAGATGCGCTGGCCTACATGGCCTCGGTTAAACAGATCATGCAATACGGCGGCATCTCCAACTGCGATCAGGAAAAAGGTCAGATGCGGTCCGATGTCAACGTATCCGTTCGCCCGATAGGCCAAAAAGAACTCGGCGCCAAGGTTGAAATTAAAAATATGAACTCCTTTGCGTTCATAAAAGAGGCCATCGAATACGAGATCGAGCGCCAAACCGCCCTGCTTAAAAGTGGCGGAACAGTCGTGCAGGAAACGCGGGGCTATGATCCCGATCGTGGCGAAACCTTCTCGCAACGTACTAAAGAAAATGCACACGACTATCGCTATTTTCCCGAACCCGATCTCATGCCCGTCAAAGTGGCTCTCGAACAACTGGAACAGTGGCGCGCCGAACTCCCTGAGCTTCCTGCGCAACGACGTGCGCGCTACGTGGCCGAACTGGAGTTGCCCGAATACGATGCCGGCGTTTTAACCGCCGACAAAACCACCTCCGACTGGTTTGAATCCGCGATGCAGCACACTCAAAATGCCAAAGCCCTTTCCAACTTTGTGATGGGCGAAATGATGCGCCTGCTTTCCGAGCAGAACATCTCCATTGCCGAGTCTAAATTGACGCCTAAAAAACTCGCCGAAATTATTGCGTTGATCGATTCCAAGACCATCAGCACGGGGGGCGGGAAACAGGTCTTCGAAATTATTTTCAACGAAGGCGGTGATCCCAAATCTATCGTCGAAGAACAAGGGCTGGCACAAGTTTCTGACGATTCCGCACTCGAAGGTTGGGCCGATGAAGCCATTGCGAGCAATCCCAAGCCCGTTGAAGAATATAAAGCAGGCAATCCCGCCTCCATTAACTTTTTGATGGGGCAGGTCATGAAAGCAAGCCGTGGGAAAGCCAATCCCGGCGCAGTGATGGGTATGCTTAAGAAAAAACTAAAAGATAAATAAGATGAGGTTTCGGTTTTGGATTTTATTTATAGCGGTCTTTATAGCTGGGATTTTTTATCTGCAGTCGATCGCTCCGGTTGCAGGGTACGCACTGAGTAAAGAAAATGGATTCGTTGAGAATTCACAGGTCATGGTGCTGTTTTTGAGTTCGATTGCATTTATGGTTCCGGTGGCCAGAACAAAGGGAATCATTCGCTATGCCTTGCTGAGTGGAGTATTGCTTTGCTTCTCCTTTATCCTTCGAGAACTGGATGTCGAATGTCTTGATGTGCCTCGTTGGGTCGTTGTCATTGGCAGCGGGGTGGGGCGGAATGTTTTGCTGGGGATAGGTTGGGTTGTTATGGGGTGTTATTTTATCCGATCGATTTCTGAACTTAGGGAATGGATAAAACCAGTTTTGCTATCCAAAATAACATATTTATTAATCATATCAGCCTGTGTATTACTTTTGGGAGCAGTATTTGACCATAAAGATAATAAGGTTGCTTCGGATCAGTTAGTTGAAGAGTTATTCGAACTGCTTGGATATGGGCTGTTTCTAATTGCATCCCTTAAAATTTGTGCCAAATCCTGTTCTTTAAAGAGGCTCGATACTCCCCCGTTTCAGCCTTAGTATTATTTATCGGTGCTCTGAGTTTTTTTAACGAGCTGTATCCTGAGAAGTTTCATTTCGACAGATGCGCTGTTGCGCAATAAACACATCGAATAGATTCGCCAGATAAAATACCGTAGAAATCAGGAGGGGGGGAATCATGCCGATGATGTTGGGATCTTCCGGTTGGTAGTCGAGTTCAAATGCCAAACGGTAAAAACTAAAGATGATGTGCAATGCAATCATCAAGAACCAACAAAATCCGACTAAAAACCCGCTGCCATAAAATAAGCCAGCTCGCCAGCGGTTTTGCATAAACTGTCCCGCACCTGGGCAAGCAAATGCCGAAAGTAACATAGGGATGCGGGAGTTGGGCTTCATTAAAGGGTGCCGGAATCAGGACTACTTTGTTCTTCGTCTTTCTTTGTTTGTTTCCGTTTGCGCTTCTCTTCTTGCTTTTTTTTCTTCGCGAGTTCTTTCTGTCGTTTCTCGTAAGAATAGTTTGGTTTAGCCATTGGATCTCCTGATTTAAATTAGAAAGAAGTATAGCGCAATTCCGCGCCCTATTTCGAATCTAAAGCGCGGGCATCTTTTAATGCTCCCGCATTGAATGGATAGAGCAACCCCCTTTCTGTACTTTCGGATAAGGCGAATTAGCAGATAATCGTTAGGGCGATCCATGGAACAAGCACGAAGACAATGAATACAATTTTATAGAACGCTAAAAATCCATAGAGCATTATATGGATGGTCTCTTCGTTTAATCCGAATATTTCCCCGTGAATGCGTTGTATAAAGCCTCGGCAATAAATGCACATCAAGGCAACCCCGGTGAATAATCCTAGATTGATGACGGTATTCCACATAAAGAACGTTTTTAGCAATTCAAGCGTCATGGCAGCTCTCCGTTGTTCGGGGTATGGACACTTATAGCGTAGAAATATTGACTGAATCCATAGAAAAGCGATGATGCGACCTGTTTTTTTAATTCGTGTGAGTTTGAGGTGGAATTTGAAGGCATCCTATACCAAATTAGTCCCCATTAAATACGAGGCCCTATTTTATGAATGATTTTACACAAAACCGAGTAACCGATGCCGAAGCGCTGGATATGCTCCAAAACATGTCGACCCCCGAACTGATGGCCCGAGCCGATGCCATTCGCCGTGCGCGGCATGGCAATAAAACGTATTATGTCCATAGCCATAATCTAAACCCAACGAACCTCTGCGTGGTGAAGTGCAATCTCTGCTCGTTTTGGCGGCCGGAAGGCGCCGACGATGCGTATATCACGACATTAGACGATGCGCGCGAAAATCTAAAACGGGCGCAAAATCAGAATTTAACCGATCTGCATATTGTGGGCGGCATGATTCCTGAGCTGGGTATAGAGTATTATGAAGATCTCTTTTCGCTCTCCCGCGAAATGCTTCCCAGTGTTTTGTTGCAAGGCATGACGGCGGTCGAAATTCATTGGATCGCCGGAAATGCGGGCATCACGGTTAAGGAAACGCTTGAACGACTGAAGGCCTGTGGTTTTGGGTCGATCTCGGGGGGCGGTGCAGAGATTTTTCATCCGGAGATTCGTAAAAAAATTGCCACGACCAAGATTCTTGCGCAGCACTGGCTGGATGTACACCGCACCGCGCACGAGTTGGGAATTCCGAGTAATGCCACGATGTTGTTCGGGCATATTGAAGAAGATTGGCATTTGATCGACCACCTTTCCCGCCTGCGCGAATTGCAGGATGAAACGGGCGGTTTTCAAGCGGCGATTCCTCTGCCGTTCCAAGCCAATGG